>JBHLNC010000173.1:0-4924 GCA_048937435.1 Promethearchaeota archaeon
TAGAGGCTGAAAGCTTTGACATGGAGAACCGTTCCCCTTCGAAATATCATCCTAACCTTACTTGATAAGCGTCAAGGAGTTCTTATCGATAAGGAATTAATCCGTTTATTGAAAAACACTCGTGTGAAAGTGACCCCTGAAGAGCTAGACCGAACTCTGTTGGAATTGGAGATTGGAGGGAAAATTCACGTCCAACAGATTACAAAAGCGAAGCGAAAAATTGAACTCCTTGGTGAACGGCGGTATCTCGCTATTGCTGAAGACTAAGCCAAGTCTAGTACAGTGCCAGCATATTTCTGTTAGATAAATGGTGACGTACTAGGTCGAGTTTGACCTGCTTGTTTACCCCAGGAAAGGTAGGCTTTTTCCATCTCTGGAGTGATGGTGGGGTTAATTTCGTCTATTGCCTTTAGGAAGTGTTTACGGGTCACTTTTTTAGATTCCATGCTTTCTTCAAGAGCAGCTAATGCCGCCTCCCGACAACATGCAGCAATATCACTACCTGCAAAATTCTCTGATAATCGAACTAATTCATCGATTTTCACATCTTTGGTAATTGGCATATCCCTGGTGTATATTTCAAAAATCTGTTTTCGGGCTTTCTCATCAGGTGCTGACACTAAGATGTGTCTATCAAACCGTCCTGGTCGTAGCATAGCTGGATCGAGCAAGTCTGGGCGGTTGGTAGCAGCTAATACGACAATGTCTTTGAGCGATTGGATGCCATCAATCTCGGTAAGAAATTGGCTGATGACGCGTTCGGTTACGTGAGAATCGCCAGCTCCGGTTCCACGGGCGGGAGCTATTGCATCGATTTCATCAAAGAAGATTATTGCAGGTGCAGCATGTCGAGCCCGGCGGAAAACTTCACGGATGGCTTTTTCGGATTCACCAACCCACTTGCTAAGAACCTCTGGGCCTTTTATGCTGATAAAGTTGGCTTCGCTTTCGGTAGCGACCGCCCGTGCGAGCAACGTTTTCCCACAACCCGGTGGTCCATACAATAGCACACCACGTGGTGGTTCTACACCTAGTCGGGTGAAGGATTCGGGGTTCTGAAGAGGCCATTGTACTGCCTGTTGTAATTTATGCTTGATTATTTCTAATCCTCCGACATCTGACCAGCGAACATTGGGAACTTCAATTGTGACCTCACGCATGGCTGTGGGTTGGATTTCACGTAGGGCGTCCATGAAATCATCGTTTGTGACACGAAGATCTGCAAGAACTTCTGGTGGAATTTCATCTTCCTCAAGATTGATTCGGGGTAGGTATCGGCGGAGGGCATTCATTGCAGCTTCTCGACAAAGAGCGGCAAGATCAGCTCCGACGAAGCCATGAGTGATACCTGCAATAGATTCAGGTTTAACCGATTCGAGGGGCATCCCTCGAGCATGTATATGGATGATTTGGTGACGCCCGTCTTTATCAGGTACTCGAATCTCCACTTCACGATCAAACCGACCAGGTCTGCGTAAGGCAGGATCAATAGCATTAGGACGATTGGACGCACCAATTACAATGACCTGACCCCGTTGTTGGAGTCCGTCCATTACTGCAAGGAGTTGAGCGACAACACGCCGTTCAACTTCTCCAATTACTTCTTCTCGTTTTGGCGCGATGGCATCAAGTTCATCAATGAATATAATGCTAGGTGCGTTTTTCTCAGCTTCATCAAAAATTTGACGAAGGCGTTTTTCGGACTCACCATAGAATTTGCTCATTATTTCGGGTCCGTTTATGGAGATGAAGTGGGCTTCAGATTCATTGGCAACCGCTTGAGCAAGTAAGGTTTTACCACAGCCGGGAGGTCCAAATAATAACACCCCCTTGGGTGGATTGATTCCTAATCGTGCAAAGAGTTCTGGGTGTTTTAGTGGAAGCTCGACCATCTCACGTATTCGTTGGATTTCGTGATCCAATCCGCCAATTTCTTCGTAGGTGATTAGGGGCACACCGACGTCGAGTTCTTTGGGTGGTTCACTGAGAATAGTGATTTGCGTATTGAGTGCAATTAGGACCACGCCCGTTGGGCGTGAGCGTCTGACGAGAAACCGTACAGGTCTTCCAAGAATTGAAACATGGACCGTATCATCTTTCACTACAGGACAGTTGAGTAATTTTTGTTTGACAAAATCATCGAAGTCCTTAACGGGAAATCTCATCTCAAGGGGAGCTAGAGTTACAGATAGTCCAGGTCGCTCTTGCACAGGATAAACTGACAGATTTTCTTCTAAACTTACGCCGGCATTCCGACGCATGCGACCATCCATGCGAATAATACTTTGTCCTTCATCTTGGGGATAAGCCGGCCAGACGATGCCAGCAGTTAGTTTTCGCCCTTTGATTCCGAGAATATCACCGGTTTGCACTCCAAGTTTTTCCATTGTCGAGGAACCGATACGAATGATGAAGCGTCCAGCATCACGTTCATGTGCCTTCTTGACACGAAGTGTGATTGATTTTCCAGGGGGGGATTGATCTTCTGCCACTGTTAGTCTCCACACTATGCAATTGCACGAAGACATAAAAAACTTTGACACACTCCACAACTAATGTTGGGAATTTCTTGGATGTCAAATACGGACCTCCAAGGGGCATGCCACTGCCCTGTTAATGACTTCCCCAGGAAATACTGCTCTATGAGCAAGCCCTATCTTGACAGCTCCAACCCCATCTCTATTAGCCTCTAACTTACATCCTTGACTTTTGAACAAGCGCCCTCTACGAGTTATGTTGTTGGATCCATATCGTGGGCATGTACTTGATGTTCCACGCTCGTCGATTAGTTCAATTGTGATGTTAAACTCCTCTGCTACCTCTTTAACCCGTTGAATAACATATTGATGGCGCCAGAAATTGTGTGTCATTGTGTTTGTCTTTCGTCTACCTTGCACGTTCGCCAAAATACCACTTAATAACCCGACTACCTTGTTGATTTAGAACCATCATCCGATTGGGAGGGTTTCTAGCTAGATGAGACTGACTGCCTCGATCTCAAGCTGACTTACGCCGGGTATGTTCCGAACAATTTCTTCCACTGCGTCAGTTCCTCCTGCTTCATCATCAACGATGAACCGGAGTCGTAGAGCGTATAGAGGACCAAAGATGGGAATTTCTTCCCAAGCTTCGATATGCACTTTCCCTTGGAGCGTTTGATCGATTTGCTGGCGTAATTCACCGATTGGTGCATTCGCGTCTTCCGGTGTGATTCTCATGATGGCAATAACTTTTCCCATGGAAGAATTCCTCATTAGTATAGTCTTTGAAAAGTAACCATTTGTTTAGGGCCCTTGGAAGCTACACGCTGGGCATGTGTAAGCATTGGCAAACTCTCGGCATTTCTGACACCGACGAATTGTGTAGTTTCCACATGCGGGGCATGTAAATTGGACTGAACTTTCACGGGGTGTAATTAGACCCCCACAGCATGAGCAGAATGCGGTTTTAGTTTCACTCATGTTAAATCGCCTTCATTGGAAAGGGCGTGATTCAGAAGGATGCTAATAGGCTTCTTAAATTTTGTTCACTATCACACTAATTTTCGTTAAATTGGTTCTTTCTTGATTGCACGCCGCTTGAGGGATGTACCACAAACAGGACAGGGCTCATCTTTTGACAAATCTGGAGCTTTGTGGCCACACGCTGAGCAATAGGTTTCCCATTGAATAACTTCACGGATTCCAGGCTGGTTCGTACCTCGAAATTCGAGAGAAAGACTTTGTGCAACATTTTGAATGGAATAATCATCAGTGACGAGCAAGGGGTGTCCATTTTGGGTAGTTAAATCTAAGGCTAGGGCAAGAAGGTCTAAATCGGGATCTGATAGATTATCCAAATCTCCTAACTGGTTTGCTGCATCTCTTACTTTCTTTAGTGATGTCTGCGTTGGTTCTATGATTCGGAGTTTTTGTGCACTGAGTAACAGGTCAACCGTTTCTTTCAATCCTTTTTGTCGCATTTCTTTTTCAAGAAGAGGAGTCGTGGCCAGTTGAATGTCTTCAACAGCATATTGGATTCGATTGAATATTGCGGAGGTGTCAATGACGAAGATTAGGGGCTTTTTCTTAGGCATTCTATCACCCCAGTAATTTCCCTTGTAAACGAGTATAGAAGCGGGATGACCGACGAAGAATGCGAAGAGAAGATTCGGAGTGTTTCACCGTGATTGGCGTGTTTTCGGTGACCTTGGTTGAGTATTCACCATCGATATAGAGATTGGCAACTCGTCCAAGTTTAACTTCAATGGTAGTAGTGTTTGGGACGATAAGGGGGAGAAAACTATGCCGTAGAGGGGCCACAGCGAAAAGTAGTATGCCATCAAGATGAAGGTCTAGGATTGGTCCTCCCAAGGAGAGAGTGTGTCCGGTGGAACCCATAGGTGTGGTAATTAGAAAGCCGTTAGCACGAAATTCAAACTTAGTGGTTTTGTTAAGTTGAACCGTTATCAAGGTCGGGCGTCCTTGATTTATGGGAAAAAGAGCTGCTTCATTTGCTGCATCTGGGAGTCGATTTTTCTTTAACCAGACTCCGAGCCGCGCAGTTTCTTGGATTGCTAATTGTCCTGTTAACACTTGATCGAGAAATTCCTCAACGTCCTGAATTTCACATTCAGAAAGAAATCCAAAGGATTCGAGATTTACAGGAAGAAGCGGGATATCAGAAGGTAGATGTTGCGCCGCGTAGAGGGTTGTCCCATCTCCTCCAAGGGTTATGACCATGTCTGCTTTCATCTCTTTGATTGGGCAGCCTAATTCAGGGCGCTTCAGGGTTTTGGCTAAATGGGGTGGAATGACTACTGTGTGTTTTTTCGTTTCTAGATATGTTATAATTTGCTGTGCAAACAGAATGCCCGATTTGAAGTCCGGACGAGTTAATAGACCCACGATTTTCAACGTGATAGCCTCCTCTATGTGTGAAGATG
>JBHLNC010000174.1:0-4917 GCA_048937435.1 Promethearchaeota archaeon
ACGGTATAGACCACGACATCTACTTCGCTCGACAAGGCCTTGTCCTTGCTCCCATAATGCCGTTTCCTGCTGAATGGCTTCTAATCATTGTAGCCGTAGCAGTCGTTGTCGTTGTTATCGTTATCATTGTGTGGCTCATGCTGCGACGAAGAGGCGAGTAGCATTGAAAAACAGGGGTTGTGGAAATTCCATAATCCTTCTCTTCTTCTTTTTCTACGTAATTCGGAGTTCTTTTATCTTCTCTAACTCAACAATTCCTTGAATTTCGATAAAGGGTTCTGCTAATGGCAAAAAATGGATTTCAGATAAGTCGAGTCAACCGATCACGGTCAGATGCCATGCGAGCCTACAACCGCTATAGTCGATGGTATGATTGGATTAGCGGCTCGTTTGAAAGGAAATACGCCGAAGCTGGCATAGCACAATTAGCGGTTCAACCAGGAGAACGTGTTTTAGAGATCGGATACGGCACTGGTCATATGCTCGTAGCTTTAGCAAAACAAGTGGGACCCACTGGCAAGGTCGTTGGAATAGATATCTCAAAGGGTATGTATGAGATAACCTTCAAACGACTCCAAGAGTCTGGTATTGCTGACCGTGTCAAGATTGTTTGTGGAGATGCTGTAACTCTTCCATTTGAATCCAACACATTTGATGTGGTTTTCATGAGTTTCACACTAGAGCTATTTGATACACCTGACATTCCTCAACTCTTGTTTGAGTGTCAACGAGTGCTACGGAAGGATGGGCGAATGGGTGTGGTTTCACTTTCGAAGAAAAGTTCAGAAGGCGTCATCACAAGAATCTATGAAAAATTGCATTCGTTGTTTCCAAAATGGATTGATTGCCGCCCCATCTATCTCTCCTATATTCTAACTGAAAATGGATTTCAAATTATTAAAGAAAGTATGAAATCAATGTTCGGTTTAAACATTGAAATCGTTGTTGTGATAAATCCTTGAATCTGCGTGTGAATGCTACGAATGCATTCAAGTTAAGACCTTCTGATTGTATTAATAGAACTAAAGCTCCTATTCGACAATAGGGGACAATCTTCAATGACTCAAACAAGAGAACAGATACTACACGTTGCTAAGGACTTCGATGATGCGATTGTGTCATCAAGTTGGATCAATCGAAAGATTATCCAAAAAATCATCAAAGAATCCATAAAAGGTCTTGAATAAAGAGGGAACTGACTATGGGGCAGAAAAAACAAGCAATTCAAGACCACCTGAAATCGAAACGAAAGCTACTGATTACTTTTATCGGATTAAGCGTCTTTGCGTTTTTACTGGTGTTCATCGCTGTTGAATTCTTTTTGAATACGGCTTTTTTGGAGTTAGTATTTGGCGTGTACTGGCCTTGGTCACCAGAATTATTTCCCGCCTTCACTCTAACGCAGTTTCATGACATTGGAATTGTACTCGCCTCTGTGGGACTGGTGCTTCTGTATTTACCTACAACCTTGACTCTAGTGATAGCTGAACGATCTGAAACACGGCCAACTCACATTCGAAGTCGACTGATACACCTATTTAGTCATTCAGATTTCTTCAAGATTGTTGGTTTTCTCGGGCTTTTCCTTGCTGCAGGAGGAATCTGGTTTTGTATGCATCAAGCCTTTCTTTTTCAGGGTGAATGGCTGAAAGGCACACTGCCTTTCAACAACTACATCTTCCTGAGTTTGGAAATCTCACCGATGATTCTTCACCTTTTTGGGAATTTCTTGGTTCTCGGTGGACTCGGTATAATTATTCTCATCAGCTCTTTAAGGGTAATCTTAGGACTCTTAGCACAGATGGGGCGGCTTAGATAATGAACGAAGAACAACCTAACAAACAAGAACGTTGGATAGATCGGGTTCGATTCGTCGAACACGATTGGGTTTTCTATTCTACAGCCTTCATTCCATTCTTTATCATTGCCTTTGCAGTTTGGATCTGTTTAGATGAAGCCATCTTTGCCCTCCGTTACCGCATTGTTATCCAATGGTCCCTATTTCCCATTCTCCGGATATTTCCGGATACCTGGCATTATATTGGCATAGCCTTTTTCGTGATTGGTCTCATTATGATGGGATTTACGTTTTCTCTACAACGTGCTCCATCACATGAAACGTCTCAGATCAGGGAAAAACAAGAATGGTTCCGCGTCATCAGCCGATTTCGTCACTGGCTCAGTGAAAGTCATTTACTAGTAATTCTTGGTCTTCTTGGAATGAGTTTTTTGATCATCGCACTGATTGCCATGCGATACGCCTTCATCTCCCAACTAACCTGTTCCGCAGTTAGTCCAGGAATTCCTTGCTTCACAAATATCTTTGGACTAATTATCATCGAATCCCTGTTTTTACATCAGATTGCCGATGTTCTCGTTGCCATAGGACTAGCCCTAATATTCGTCGTGCTTATACGCGAACGATCAGAAGATTGACCACCATCAAAAATCAAAGAATGGTTTTACTTCGTTGCTAAGAAATCAAGGTTTCAATACCACGCAAACGAAGGTAACTAGCCTGAAACCTTAACTCTGCTGCCAATTGCGTATCACCGATTCGCTCATAGATTTTTGCGATACGTTCCAACGCATCAGCCGCTTGAGAAAGATTCTCTGTACTCAAACTCTGTTGAACCTGCATCTCAAAACAAGCCAGCGCTTGATCCTCATATTTCCGAGGAGAGCGATTCACTTTATGAGCAATCTTGGCAGCCCGTTGATAAAAAACACCAGCTGTGTAAAAATCCTGCAAATTCTTCCGTTTTCGCGCTTCGCGGATATACCCACGGATTTTCGCAGCATACAGTTCAGTACTCAAGCTCTCCACAGCCTGGCCCACGATAGTCACTACCGTGCCCTGCCCAGATATATACACTATAAGAACCCGCATAAGTGTTTCTTATACGAATAAAAGCACACAAAAGCCAGAATCAACTATAAACTTTAAACGTTCTGCGAGTATGTTTTAATGTACGATGAAAGATGCATAACTTCTCGAACATTTCCTTCTGAACCCCAATTTCACCCACTCTACAAGGAAAAGTTACTCGATGATTCTCCGTGCCTTCATCAGCTTGGGTGGACTGGGGGTATGGTGTATGTGCTAATTTTGGTTCTCATTCCTCTGCTTTTCACGTGGAAGGAGATGCATAATTAAGCTAGATACTCTCACGCCAATTCTTGAGAATAATTAGGAAGAAGGCTATTAGACCAGCAGATAAAACAAAAGTACCTTCTGTTCCATGCCAGAGGAGTAGGAGCTGGATGAGTCTTGGCTAAACTGGCCGTATCGAAATCTGATACAAATACCGTTATTCCAAGCTAAGAGATGTTGACGATACGTGTCTCTATATCCACGATTTCTTCAGGTTGCTTTGACAGTGATGGCATAACCTGGGTTTTGCCCTGAACCCACCAACCCAACGTTACCATACTTGCCAGCACTACACCAGTTAGTGTGGCATACCGCGCTGTTTCAGCTGCTTGAGCGGGATTAAGATGAGAAAACAACAACATGGGATTCAAATTAAGGAAGAGCAGCAGCGGAGTCAAAAAAATCACCCAAAATGACAGACCAAACAACCAACACCATTTGACTCGACGGTACGCACACACTTTGCAGGCAACACCATTGAAACGGAAGAATCCAATCGTCCTGTACCACGTTGGTTTGATTCGCACAAGACACTTTTCACAAAATAGTTGCCCACATAAGGCACACCGATCATAGGCCAACTCTTCGGAATGAAGAGAACATTGACTACCCTTGGGAAATGCCTCTGCATGGACTCGGCTTTCACGGAACAAAAACGCAGCTGTAAGGAAGCTAGCTAGCCCTCCCCCTAGAAATACCGCGAGAATAAATTCCGTTGGGGGAGTAAACGACGCCCAAGGGTTGGGCCGCAGCCAATATAGCCCCTGCACGATACTTAGTACACCAACAAAGACGTAGACGAGAGCCACATTGTGGTCGGGCTTGTTTGTGCTCACCACGCATCGCAAAGGCTGCTTATGCAAATTGGTCTCGTGTCCCATGTATTTTCTGTCCTAAATTATTTATCACATTACAGGCGTATATTTTTTTATATACGCCAAATCTATCTAGAACTGCCTGAAGTGTTGCTGGACTCCAAACGGGATTCTGATAAAACCTAAAATTAAAATCGACTGCCCAGACAAAAGGGCTCTAAGAGAAGTAGCATCGACTTTGTATGAAACAGCATAATTCAAATAAATTGACAAATAAATCTTAATCGTATGAGGGTCTTTTTATCCCAGAACTACACGGTATTACATTGTCGCGACTAACACGTGATAGAGCCTGTGAAGCCTAAAAACTCCATGTTAGCCCTGAAAGTCTTATACACGGAAAGTCGTAGGAAGGTGTTTCTTTTGCAGGTTTTACTAAGCATAAGTCAATTCATGATTTTGCTCTAGCAAATTCAAGGCTAACCTCAATACCTGGTGCCATCAATAAATTAGAAGTTAATTATTTATTAATAAAATATTAACTAAATGGTTTTTCAATATACATTCTTTGCTTGAGATTTTCAAGACTAATTCTTCTAGTTATTTTGATGTTCATTTGAACTAAAGAAAGTTTAAAAACGATGGACAAAATTCTCAAAGTGGAGGGAGTTTCTAATGCAATTTGATGCTTCTTCTACTTCTGCATTATATCTATTTGTGAAAGAAGTGTTAGAGCAAAATCGGTGAGAAAAATGTGGATTTTGAAGGATCATTCTGATTCTGCAATAAATGATTCAGTAGAAGCGAATTTGATTAGTTTTTTTGTTATGTGGAAACCAATGCCTAATGTGGATTTATACAAAGGTGATGATATGCTAAGGATATTTTCTGGATTGTCACATCCTTTGATGAATGGGATAGTTCGTGCACAACTTGATGATGAGAATC
>JBHLNC010000175.1:0-4902 GCA_048937435.1 Promethearchaeota archaeon
CACCTCCCTAATGCCGCTTTCTAATTATGGATTAATACATAACATTTGAATCATAGTACAAAGATACAGTCTTTTGAAAAATGTCCTTGATCAATAGAATACACTCTGTGAGTGGAATAGAATGAGAAATTCCGAAGTTGCAGCGATCTTAAGGGAGATTGCTGATTTATTAGAGTTACAGGAAGTTCCCTTCAAACCTCGAGCATATCGTCAGGCTGCCCAGTCGATTGATAGGTTATCAGATCAAATAATGACTGTTGATGCACGGGGTGATTTAGATACAATTCCTGGCGTTGGTGAAAGTATCGCCAAGAAAATCCATGAGTTAATTCGGACTGGACGTTTGAAATATTTAGAGGAACTACGAAAGGAAACGCACCAAAGAGTGTTAACGGGAAAAGGTCAAGGAAATGAAGTTGAATATGAAATTGATGGATTAAAGGTGAAAGCACGGGTAACCGAGAAGTTTGAGCGGATTACTGTGCGTGATTCCAGGAATTTCGTTGAGGATTCTTTTCGGACCGTAGATATTGGACCACCGGGATATAGTAAATTAATTCGAGGTCGGCTCAAAAAAACAGGGGAATGGGCTACTGTCACCTATCTCATTTCAAGAGAGATTCGTGAAGAGACCAAGAATAAATTACGTCAGGCCGCGGCTAAAGAATTGAAGAAGAGCAGCTCTTCAAAATAATGCTTTGTTCGAATGGATGTGGGTTTTAGTTGTTACCTCGTTTGTAAATTTATACTTAATATGTACACTATCAAATTGGTGTTCAGGCTGTGTGTCAAATTTTGCTATCCTTAGATTTATACTTCTCTGAATCCTCCTTTGCATGATAGGTGACTTCTTCCAATGAGTCGAGAGGTTAACGTCGAAGAACGATTGTGCGAGATTTCTGAAAAGGCACAATTTGCTATGTTTTTGGACATCCTCACACCAAAACCTGGAAATGTTCATCGATATCGTGATCATCCTGATATGCGAATTATCCACTTTGCCGCCAGCATCACGCAGTTAATTCATCCACTATACAAAGCTGCAGAATGGGGTTACCAATTACAAAGTTCTGGTGTTGAGTCCAACAAATTGGGTGTCTTAATTAAACGGGCAGTGAAAGCATCAATGCAACCACATGAAAAGAATACCCTTCTTGGAACAATTCTCCTCCTTATTCCTCTTGCAGCAGCGGCTGGTAAAGCCATTTCCGCCCAAAAGCTTTCAAAAAATAGTCTTCATCAAAGTCTAACTCAAATTCTTCATAATTCCAATGTCAATGATGCTATTGAACTTGTTCGCGCCTTACAAATTGCTAGCCCAGGAGGTGCAATTCCAAAATCACCTGAATGGACTCCACGTTCGCAGGCATTCGATTTTCAATCACCACATACAATTGCTTTAATTCGGCGCGAGAATTACACAATACTTGACCTCCAAGCGCTTGCTGCATCCTATGATTCAATTGCACAAGAATATACAACTGATTTTGCCTACACATTCGATACCTTGTATCCTCAAGTGATAATCGCCTTGAATCGTTATGCACGCATCGAAGATGCTGTCCTCGCGTCTTATCTGTGGGCGTTAAGCGACCGCCTCGACTCTTTCATCCAACGAAAAGGAGGGCCAAAAGCCGCACAACAAGTAATGGTACAGGCTCAGAAAATTTATGCCCGCATCTTAAAAACTCCCGCAAGACAATGGCATGAATATGTTACTCCTTTCGATGAATATCTCCATTCGAAAGGCTCAGAATTAAATCCTGGAACAACTGCTGATCTTCTCTCTGGCGCACTCTTCATTGCCTTGCTTCTCGAAAATATCAAATTGATATTTTGATTTAGATGATTAGAATCTTTTATTGAAAATTGTAGTTTTTAACAGATTTTCAACGGAAAAAATTGACCAAAATTACTCTTTGGGCACTAACATCTATTCACTCAGCAGATGTTTCTGTAAGGGATCAACTTGGCCTCTGCCTCTATGCATCAACTTATTAGGAAAATAACTCCAAGTATAAAACCACTTTTTGATAAAAGACAAGTTTCACCATTTGTTGGTTTCTTTGAATTAGGGCAAGATCTCCATTCATTTAATCAATCTTTTTGACACGGGTCGTGTACGTGTTACTTGGCATGCAACTACTGCTACTACAACCGATGGAATCAAGTGGGCATTACAAGCGCTCCCACATGATAAAAGAAAGCGAATCGAAGTTGAGAACTTTTTAGCAACGATCTAGTTTGAGTAGCATTATGGTTCGTATTGAAAAGGATGTTTAGCGTATTCTTTGTCTCTGAGCAATTCGTCAATGGTGGGTCGTCCTTCAATTGCCCGGCGAATTGCATGTCGCATTGCCTTGTAATTGTTGATACGTATTCGTTGTCGGTCGACAGCTGTTGGATGGACAAAGACAGTTGCTACTATGACTAGCCGGTCGATTGCTTCTTTAGGAATGAATCCTTCCTCTACAGCGTCCATTACTGCCTTCGCACACCCAATCTGAGCGGGACCACCGAACAAGCTGGCCTGATGCATACTCCGATTAGCCACTGTTGGTACAAGCAATGTTTCAGGTTTCACCAGCAGATTTGGTTCCAAAATCGCGAGAAGCGGTTCCATTCGCTCCTTTGGAGTTGACTTAGCCTGGGCGAAGGCGAATCCGACAGGCCCGTCTTTACGGCCAATCATAAGATCAATATGTGCTACTTCTGCTCCCGAACCAGCAAGCCCTTCACCAACCTTGAGCGAGAAATCTTTCACATGATCAGGTGTAAACCCAAATACTCCAAATCGTTCTTCAAGAGGTTCTTTCGGTTCCACTTCAACTGTAACCGCTTTTCGCTCAACTTTCCCTAATTTTTCAAGTTCTATACGTATTTCTTCACGGTTCTCATAGGTCAACTCGCCACCGAGTGTTAAAGGCAGACGCGGTTTACCAACCGGGATGCCCATCATCTTCAGTCCTGCTTTCACACCCACTGCTCCCGAACTAACTATTAGTCGGGTTAATTTTTGGACTTTTAGTTGTAGCTCTACTGCTTCAGCAAATCGTCCTGCTTTTACCTTTGATAGCATATCCACCCAAATGTCACCAACTAGCTGGGCACTAGCGAGGATGCAACCAGAGCAGCCAGAGGCTAGAGCAGGGTATACTACCTCATCATGTCCTACAAGCACCTTGATTTTCGATCCAACTTTTTCTAATACTGCTAAGATGAGTTTGAGTTGGCCACTGGAATCCTTCAATCCAACAATATTATCAAGTTCTGCCAAATCTTCCACGATTTGCCATGGCATCTCAAGACCTGTACATTGAGGAATATTATACAAAAGAATCGGTAAACCAATCTCGTTTATCAAACGATAATGTTCGTAAAGACCACGAAGAGCAGGCCGCATATAATACGGAGTAACTACTAAACATGCGTCAGCTCCAGCCTTTTTTGCAAATTCAACAAGTTCAATCGTGTATTTTGTGTTACTTGCTCCTGCACCTGCTATCACAGGAACTTTACCCGCTGCTTCGTCAATGGCAATTTCTACGACTCTCTTGTGTTCCTTTGGGGTCAAACTGGTGAATTCGCCTGTTGTACCCGCAGGTACAAGACCTGTAACCCCAAGGGTATCGATACAATGACGGATTAATCGGCGAAAAGCTGTTTCATCTACCTTAGATCCGTCTTTAGTGAAAGGCGTGACCAAGGCTGGATTCACGCCACTTGGTTCAAATCTCACTTATTTTCCCTCTGCAGCATAATATCTACGGTTGAGGTATTGCCAAGTCCTTTGGTCCAATTTTCGAGAGTTTCGCTTCAGGATAGTTGTCCTGGACAAGATTTCGCACAATTTCAGCCCATTTGACCTTCTCACGGGCTAAATCGCTAAGTCCTTGTACAGATGACCAGGGTGTGTACAAGGCCATGCTAGGTCCTGGTTCAAACTTGTAATACACTGGTTGAACGCATCGGGTGATTTCAGGAGCATCGTAGAAGCGATTGAAGCCTCCGAAGCTAGGCATCAAAATGATGTGAATATCAATGGGGAAATCTGTGGCTTGACGGATTGCAGCAAGTTGAGGGATGGTCAAATCAGCAACAGGATTGAAACTTCCAGCCCCAAGTTCTTCCAAGAGTTTTCCACCAGCTGGTGAAGCATGTCCTGCAAAGATGCTGACTTTGAAAGTGATATCCTTGGGAATTTCACCGATTTCTTTGAGTTTGTTCAAAGTCCATAAGAGTCCTTCATCAATTACTAAAAATCCTCGAAAACCCAATTCGATTCCACGTTTAATGTCTGAAATGACTTCAACTAGTTTGTCAGCTCCTCGGAATCGCATTCCCGAAAGAACACCATCGGGTGTAGCAACTTGTCGCCCAATATCCCACGGGGTTCGTGGTCCAGGAGTCAGAATGACCTCCATTTGCGCATCATGAGCCATTTTAGCAAACTGACGCAGCTCTTTGTCATCAAGAAGTGTAGCACCCATTACAACGCTTATCAATCGATGAACCGGCATATCACGTTTGTCAGCCTCATCAATTAACGCTTCTAAGACTTGTGGGCGTTCCACTCCCGAGATTTCGATACGATAACCGGCACCATCAGGAAACCGCTTTTCACTTGTTGGTAAATCGTATGCGTCTTGACCTGGTAGCCCAATTTTCTCTAAGGCTTTTCGAACTTTTTGATATGATTTGAGATTAACCATAATAACAACCCTCGAATAGTGGGGTTTTGCCTCCTGTTGTTACAAAAAGGTTTCAGTTGTTGCGACAAAGGAGCTTTTTTCTAGCATTGAAACTATCTTCTTTACTGGCTCCATCTTCCTGGCTATCTTAAATCCACCGAGGCCTCCGTATCGGAGCTGCGAGGAAAGTGGATTCGGTCAAGATGGAGCC
>JBHLNC010000004.1:0-20871 GCA_048937435.1 Promethearchaeota archaeon
CTGATCATCCAGATTATCGTGCAGTTACACAACGCACGTTCATTGAACTATACAATCAAGGACTCGTCTATATCGATGATCGCCCCAATAATTGGTGTTCCGAATGTGGAACTACCATCGCAGATGCTGAAGTTGAGTATAAAGACATTCAAACCACCCTTTCAACCCTGAAGTTCACTATTGCGGATTCAGATGAAGAATTACCCATTGCAACTACACGACCTGAACTCCTATCAGCATGCGCAGCTGTCCTCGTTAACCCTGATGATGAACGATACCAACATCTTCAGAATAAAACAGCGCTTACACCGTTATACAATAAACGAGTTCCTATCATCCAGCACCACGAAGCTCAGATTGAATTCGGTACCGGCGTCGTTATGGTTTGCAGTTATGGCGATTATACAGATGTTAGACTATTTCGAGAACTCCAGCTCCAACCAATCAACGCCCTAGACGCCGATGGGAAAATGACAGAAGCTGCAGGTCCTTACAAAGGCATGACTATTAAGGAAGCACGAAAAGCGATCCTCGATGACCTCCACAAGAAGGACCTAGTTCTCAAACAAGAGACAATTTCTCATCGAACTCCCACCTGTTGGCGGAGCCGCAACCCCATTGAATTCATCGCCATGCCCGAATATTATCTGAAACAAACACAATACCTTGATGAACTCCGCAACACCATCGATGAAATGACCTTCTTTCCCCTTGCAAACAAGCAGATTCTTATCGATTGGATAAACAGTGTCAATCGGGACTGGCCTATTAGCCGTCGTCGATTTTATGGTACCGAAATTCCCCTTTGGTATTGTACACAGTGTAACGAGACCATTGTTCCTCCAATTGGTCCATATTATCAACCGTGGAAGACTCCCCCACCAATTAAGAAGTGTACAAAATGCGGAGCTTCGGATAGTTTCGAAGGGGAAACTCGAACTATGGACACTTGGATGGACTCATCTATCAGCTCCCTTATTGTCACTTTTTACACTAAAGACAATGAACTCTTTCAACGTATCTTTCCAGCTAGCATTCGTCCCCAGGGGAAGGATATTGTTCGCACTTGGCTTTTCTATTCAATTTTACGTGTTTACCAGCTTTTCAAAGCCCCTGCATTCAAATATGTCTGGATCAGTGGGATGGGTCTTGATGAGCAAGGAGAAAGAATGAGTAAATCCCGTGGAAATATTATTGATCCTAATCCATTGTTCGACCAATATGGCACTGATGCATTACGTCTTTGGGGTGCACTTGAAGCCTCTTTGGGTTCTGATTTTCGATTCAGTGAAGGTCGGCTTGCAGGAGCACACCGATTTCTTACTAAACTCTGGAATATTTCTCGTTTCATCTCTGGATTCCCGCAAATCAAAGGGGAAGAAATTGAACTCCAACCAGCTGATCACTGGATTCTCTCCGAACTAAACGATTTAATCAATCGCGCCAGAGCCGGTTATAAAAAACTTGATTTCATCATCCCTGCCCGTGAACTTCGCACATTTACTTGGGACCTCTTTGCGAACCATTACCTTGAACTCGTTAAAGGACGCGCCTATTCCAAAGAGGATGAGCCAGGACGTAAAGCCGCGTGGTTCACTCTTCATACGATCCTGCATGCCATCCTTAAACTCTTGGCACCGATTTGTCCTTTCATCACCGAGAAAATTCATCGTACCATCTATGATACAGACACATCTATTCACAAACTATGCTTTCCTGAACCCATTGATGGTGTTGAAAAAGACCATCCTACCGATACCTTAATCCAATTCAATGCTGACCTCTGGAAACACAAAAAAGATCACAAAATGAGTCTCCGTGCTCCCATCTCAACAGTTTCAGCAAGAAAGACTCTCAAACCCTACGCCGAAGATCTGAAACGGATGCATAACATAGAAACCATCAAATTCACCACAAAGGGCAACACAAAAATACCCCCACCAAAATAACCCCGAAGCCAATGGGGTGGTAGATCAGCGGTAGATCGCGTGTCTCGCACACACGAGGCCCCGGGTTCAAATCCCGGCCACTCCACCAATACGAATTCAACTTTGGCAAAATCCATATAAACGAAAAAAGTCTACGCGCATCAACGTACTTCATGTGGGCCGGTGGCCTAGCTTGGTAGGGCACTCGGCTGATAACCGAGAGGTCGCGGGTTCGAAGCCCGTCCGGCCCACCATTTTCCGTTTTTCGGGATTAATTAATAACAAACCTTCATCGAACACATGATAAGCTATTATGGTGAAGGGAAAAGAGAATTCTTATGTGGTGAATAATATGGAAGCCCGGAAACTGCAACGTGTGGGAGCTTCATTTCTCCTTTCGGTTCCAAAGCAATGGGTAGAGGAACAGGGGCTAAAAAAGGGTTCAATGATTTTGGTCCATGAACGGGCAGATGGAATGCTTATCATCAATCCTAGACTTGAAGAGGAACCACTTCGACTCCGTAGTGTTATCTCGGATCCATCCAATGTATCTCGAAACATACTTGCGTGTTATTTGGCTGGTAACGATATAATTGAAGTTAATCTCGGAGAAACCATGACACCCCCCTTGAAGCGTGAAGTTAAACGAATGGCTGAGTTCCTTGTCGGAGTAGAAATTATGGAAGAAGACGCCTCCAGCACAACTTTACAGTGTATGATTCCCAGAAGTATCGATTTACGGACCTACTTAAGGCGAACCTATGGGATTGCAGCAAAGATGCACGAAGATGCGATTCATGCATTTATTCGCAATGACCAGGAACTGGCACAAGATGTTATTGAACGTGATCGGGAAGTAGATCGGTTGTATTTCTTGGTCGTCCGACAACTTCGGAAAGCAATTGCCTCACCAAGCGGTGATTTACTTCTTTCTCCACTCAATCTCTTGGATTATCGACTGGTCGCAAAGGAAGTAGAAGCAATTGCTGATGGGTGTGCGAGTATAGCAGAACAAGTAGTAACAGAAGGGTATATTTTTCCTCCGCGACCGTTTTCACAAGTATTAACAAAACTCAGTGATCAAGTCTTACGCGCGCATCGAGAAGCAATTACAGCGGTCTTACAACGGGATGGTGTTCGAGCACGAAAGGTAATTGCGCAGAAACAATCGATTTCTAAGCTGGTTTTCGAACTTACTGAAGTGCTAGCAAGACAGGATTTGTCTGTTTTACCAGTGTTCGATCGGGTAATCCATAACGTGGAACGAATTTTTGAGTCGAGCATTGACATAGCTGACCTTGTAATATAGCAGAAAATGAAAGTGGCGCGGAGTAAGGGATTTGAACCCTTGCGACCACAAAGGTCACTGGATGACTCGGTCATCTCGAGTCCAGCGCGTTACCGCTCCGCCAACTCCGCTAGCCTTTAATTATGATTTTCATTGCCCATAAACATTGTTTTCTCTTCTATCCGATTGCTGTTGTACCCAAACACTTTACTTAGAGGGACGGCTCCCAAAAACGCATCAGGGTGTATTTTAATGGTCCTCTCCAAAGACGTCAAAACAATTCAACGGAAATATAAAATCATTGGTCGCCAAGACCTTATTACGCAATGTCTAGCATCTGATAAGGCAAATAAACACATGCTCATCGAAGGTCCAGTCGGTGTCGGGAAAACCACAATCGCCTCTGCTATTACTAATTTTTTAGGACGTTCATTTTTCCGTGTTGATGGAGATGAACGCTATACCTCAGCGAAGCTAGTGGGATGGTTCGATCCCCCTGTTGTACTCAAAAACGGATATACCCGCGACACCTTTGTTCCGGGTCCTCTTGTAGAAACAATGGAAACCGGTGGAGTGCTTTTCATTAATGAAATTAATCGTATGCCAGAAGCAACACAGAATACACTTCTTCCAGTTATGGACGAGGGAACATTACATGTACCAAAGCTAGGCACGATAAATGCAAAAAAAGGATTCCGAATAATTGCTACCCAAAATCCTGAGGCTAGCGTGGGAGTAACACCACTTGGAGAAGCTCTACGGGACCGATACGTCTGGCTTTATCTCGACTATCATACCGAAGATGAAGAAAAAGAAATTGTTCATATTAACACTGGCGTTGAAGATAAGGAAATCGTAGAATTGGCTGTGGCTATCACCCGAGCAACACGTGATTACACAGACATTCGTCGCGGGGCCAGTGTCCGGGGCGCCATCGATATTACAAGCCTTTATTCAACACTACCTGGTGAAGGGTACGATGTATGGGAAAAAGCAGCCATCATGTCTCTTGTCCCGAAAATTGAATTACACGATGACGCGCAGAAATCCGCAACCGAAGTTATCAAAACCCTCGTTAAAGCTGTGTTAGCAAATTTTTAATCGCCGAGGAGGCCCCTGCCTCCGATGACGTGCCCATCGTTCTCTCCGGAACCATCTCAGATGAGAAACTCTTCGAATCTGAAATCAGAACCAATGGACGTGATTTCCAATACTACCTCCGTTTAGGTCGTACCTTTGACTACCCCACAGCAAAAGAAATGGCTGAACTTGCCATAGAACAAAGAAATGTCACTGCATTACAAGCCCTCGCTCAACTCCAACCCATTGCCACAAGCGAAGCCATATCAAGTCAAGACGGTGTTCATCTGATTGCAAAGTCTGCCCAAGAAGGAAATGTTGCTGCACCACTACTCTTCTTTCAACTCCGACACCAAATTCGTGGACAATACCGCCAGAAATTTCGAGAGCTAGCCCGTGCAACCATAATTCATTCAGCTTTAAGAATCAGTGGCCGTGGACTGCGCCCGGAAACTATCAAAACTGTCCCTTTTTACCCAGGTCTTGACGAATTTGACCTCGATGCAACATTGGAAGAAACACTCCTAGAACCTGACTATGTGAATTATAATGAAATCGTCGGTATTGAACGGGTAGCACGGAAGAAAATAGGCACAATCATTTTAGATACCTCTGGATCCATGGCAGGGACAAAACTCCTTACAGCCGCTACAGCAGCCGCTGTTGCCGCATATCACTTACGTCATGACAAGTATGCACTTATTGCTTTCAACACTGTAGCTAGCATTATCAAAACCATCGATCAACCCACTACAATAGATTCTATCGTTGATACCATCCTTGACACTGAACCTGCTGGCTACACCAACATTGCCGATGCCCTAAAAACTGCATATACTCAATACCAACGCGTTCACCGACAAGAATCTTGGGCTATCCTCATCACTGATGGCATAGCTAACCGCGGTGGACCACCAGAGCCCCACGCACGAAAATATCACAATCTCCATGTATTACAAACACCAGGTACACATCCGCAAGGTGAAGAAACTTGCCAGCAGATTGCACAACTTGGCAAGGGTCGTTATATCAAAGTCAACTCTTACACGGAAGTACCCCGTGCCCTCATGCGGCTCCTACGCCAAACGTGAAAGGACGTAGAACACCACGGCAAAAAACACCCAAAATATAGCCATTAATGGACCGATTTCAGTTCCTGGAATTGGATACATAATTTTCACCAACTATGAATCCGGATTTGATTACTTAAACACCACAAGAGTTTCGCACTATAGTAACGAAACAAAACCAAACAGAGCCCCACCCACATTAAGGCACAAAGCTTTTATCGACCACCACAGCTCTTCTGTACCGTTCTCACCCAAGTCCGCAGCGGGGTGGGGTAGCCAGGATATCCCGCGGGGCTCATAACCCCGAGATCGGTTGTTCAAATCAATCCCCCGCTACCATTCTTATTTTCTATTAGGAGACTAAAATTTCTAAATACCAGAAGCGTTGTTTAGATATTCCCTATTATAAATTGTAGAAAAACTACTATTCTTCCAGATTTATTCACTAAGGCATTGCGAAAGGTTGAAGTTCCTTTTAAATAGAAGATAAAAGGGAGGGGGATTCATGTCTACACTATTCCGGTTGCTTAGAATAATATCTGTGATTACAGTTACAATCTTAATCGTAATCCCATTAAATCCAATGCAAGTATCTGCTGCACTTGTGTGGAATGAAGACTTCACGGTTACTACTGTTGAAGAGTTGGACGATTGGGTCCTTCAAGGATATGAGCTGATTGATTCTACGTTCTACCAAGTTGATCATGGTTTCACCATTGTGAATGGAGAGTTGACTGCAGAGGACGTGTATGTTCCATGGTCAATCTACATGTCCCAAGTGCGAAGAGCGATTCATAATAGTACCGTGGCATATGGTACTTGGAGTTTTGATTGGCGTGTTAGTGGAAGTCAGAATGGTTATGATGGAGTAGAGTTCATGTTTACTGACCTGCGAGATGAATACAATCTAACAGGAGAATTCACATCATATGCAATGACAGGATATACTCTTATTTTGGACACAATTGAGAATGATGAGATGTACATTGAGAAGTTCGCTGTAACACACGGCGTTATCCTTGTTAGACATGATTTTCCTTCTGATTTAATTGGCCAACATCATATAGATATAACACGCTCCTTGGAGGGAGCGTTTAATGTGTATTTTGATTCACAACTAGTACTCAATGTGATAGATACTGATGTCACCTCTTGTGCGAAATTCAATTTTGTGTCATTTCAAGGAAACTCATCGATTGACAATATAGTCATTAGTGATAGTGTTGATGTTGCTCGATCTGAATTACCTATTGAACTCATTGTAATCGGGATTGGAATAGGTGTCACTGTTGTAGCTATTGTTATCTTCTTTAAGCGGAAGAAATAAGACTAGATAAAAGGAACAGAGAGAAAATGTGGTGGAATTTTGTTTCACAGATCCATCTCATTACGAATACTTGTTTTCTCCACTGTATTATTCTTAGTCCCTTCCACTCTCTTTCCTACCACAGTATCTGCAGGACAATTTTGGAGTGAAGATTTTGAGGTTGATAATATAGAGTCCTTGGACGATTGGATTCTTCAGGGATACGAACTAGTTGATGACATATTTTGTGAAGTCGATCATGGATTCACTATTGAGAACGGAACGTTGACTGCTGAAGATGTCTATTACTACTGGCCTAATGTTGGATACCACGGAGACCTGATCCATGTAAGAAGAGCGATTCATAATAGTACCGTGGCATATGGTACTTGGAGTTTTGATTGGCATGTATCCAGTAGTAATGTTTCCTTCGATTCTGTTAATTTTGTATTTACAGATTTAGAAAACAATTACAATTTATCTGGAGTATCTCAGGTTCCTAATATGGATGGTTATGCATTAATTTTAGACTCATTTGTTAATGGTGAAATCTACTTTGAGTTATTCCAAGGATTGGAGCGTTACATATTAGCTAGACACCCTATCATCACTAGACCTAATGAGGTATTTCATTTTGACATCATACGAGATTTATCAGGACAGTTTCAAATCAATCTCAATTCAGAATTAGTTATCGAGATAGCGGATGATAGAGCCACCACATCGGAAACATTCAGTTTTGTTTCTTTTCAGGGAAATTCCTCGATCGATAATATTGTTGTTAGTGATAGCATTGAGGGCGCTCTATCCGACCAGACTCTTAAGATAGTAGCAATCAGTATTGGCATTAGCTTAGTAATTATTGCTATTGTCATTCTCTTGAAGCGAAAAACCTGATCTACGTTGGGAAAAAACTAGAAATGACCTAGTCCTAATTTCTCATACAATGAACGAAACTTTGGTGTTATGAATGGCAGATATTCTCTTCTCTCTCCCTTATTTTCACCTATAGACTATGTTGTGTCACTCCAATTATTTGCATACTATGCCGCTATCTTGCGGGGTCATAATCCAGAACAAGAGTGGCTGAATACTCTTAAGACAGCTCATCATACTTTATCACAGCCCTGAAGCTACACACAAATAGGAACATCCATAGATGAACGTAAGGAAATCTAATCCTCAAGAAGAGCATTCTGATCAACAAAAGCATAGGACGAGTACGCGATTTTCTCAAATAGCTCAGATAATAAGCAATCGTATAGAAGGAGAACCCTTGGATGAGTATTCCACTATTCTTTGGGTATCATCGCCAATAGAGCTTAAAGGACCACGATTTGGAGCCAGCTCCCACCTCGATGAAGATAATCAGCTAATCTTAGAACTCTCCGATGAATTACTCACCAAGCACGAAGAACTTTTAGAGCCAATCCTTTGGCGTGAAGCATTTCTCCTCCATTTACCACGTAATGTACGAAGCGTTACTGAAGCGTCTGATTTCGGACTTTATTGCTATTATCGATTTGGTATCAAAACTTCAAAACAACGACAAAAATTTCAACAGCTATGGGAAAGCGTTTCCCCGTCACAAGGATTTGATTATTATAATTACTTCCCTACCGCTGGATTTTCAATCTTTGATAAAAGCATTAATGGAAAATTCTTTCAGAAGATATTGGAGTGGTTCGAACCATTCAAAGAATCACAGACACACCTGACCTCTCAAATGTTCACAGCGAATCTTGAAAGATGGATCTTTAATCACCATATCGTTCTTCAACCCCTTGAGTTGAAAATTCTTAGAGGATTAAATGATTGTCTGAATTGTACACAAAAGCAACTTGCTGAAATCTTAAATCTTCGCCAGCCAACTGTAAGTCGCATAATAAAATCACTTGCTAGGAAGCACCTTCTTCGTTTCTTTGTATATGAAAACTATCCAGTATTAGGACTCCTGCCCATAACAGTTCAATTCTCTAGTAGAAACTTAGGAGTTATCAATTCAATCAAAAAAATTGCCACAAGAACACGGTATACACTAATCATACAAGAATTTTCTGACAGTCTTTTCACCTCATTCGCTATCCCTAAAGAAAGAATCTCACGGTTCCGACAGTGGATAAAACAAATATCAGCCAGGTTTGATATCTCTGCTCCCAAAATTTATTCTACAATAGAACGAGTAAATTCGAAGAACTTTGAAATTTATAATTCAGATGAAGGGGGTTGGCCCAATGATTATGAAACAATCCTTGATAATATCTTCAGAATAATCAAGGAAGAGTGGGCTCTCCACATCCCTCCACTTAATGTCTTTAAGTATTCATCTTCACGCTCTACGAAATCTATAACACTTCAACCCCAAGATTTCGTTTATATGCAGAGGGCAACAGACACATTTTTGGTAACAGGGCAAGCTCGCTTTTATGAATCACATGAAGCGCGAAAAGCAGGTTATCGCGAATCAGAACATATGACCTATAGACGCCGTATAGAATTTCTAAACCAACACAACATAATGAGTCAACCAATGGGAATTGCAATAATGCATATCGGGTTAAATGACGTTGTGAATATATTTCTTGAAACTCCCTTTGATGAAACGAAAGCAATAATTTCCGCCTTTCAATTACTTCCATCTGTTGGTGGAAGGATTTACGACAATGGATCAGGAAGCATTATGCTCCTTTTGCCTAGTGGTAATGCAGTTCCAGTCCAAACATCTTTACGTGAATTTTTTGGGGAGCTGGGGTATCCAATAAAGACAGCTGTCAAACCAGCATGGAAATCATTTGGTTGGGTAACTGGCAATCCTATTATCCCAAATAATTATGATTTTAATAGGGGAAAATGGATTTGGACAAAAGACACCTTACCAACACTATCATCTGATGATTGATGATAAATAATTACTAACAGTGACAATTCAGAATGTAAGAAAAAGTCGATTCTTGTCTCTTTTTCATTCAATTTTTTGTATTCTGTTTTAGGACCTTTTTATGGAATTTTTCAACAAATAACTTCAAAGATAAATGGAGGTAAACCTCTCATGCAATGGCCCCCTGTTCGACCTGAACCAACTCCATAGATTGATAGGAGGTTTATGAAGGTAAATCCTTTATTCAATGGCCCTTTTCGACCCTATCTGGATCCTTAGAATCTTTAATTATTGCTTAATTAACTGGCACAAGGTTCTTTGTTTCCGAAGTTAGATACCCTGGAACCCGGGTTTTGGGTTCCTTCCTTTTTTCTTTTTAATTGGTTGTTGTATGGATATCGGAAGGTAGAATTAGGTGCTATTCTATGATATTCTAAATAGTCTGTGGATGGGTTGACCATTTCTCAGGTTAATGCCAATTCAATTTTGTCCCAGTTTCGGGTGTTACAGGAGCGGCTTGCAAATTTAGTTAATATCAAGCCTTTACCCCGAGTTCGAGATCGAATTACTCATTTAAAATTTGTACCAACATCTTTGAAATTTGTGGGACCTCGATTTGGTACTACTGAGATACCACCCAAGGAAGGCTCTCGAGGTGGTTGGACTGTTAATCTTTCAGAAGATCTCAAAATCGTGCCTCCTCATGTTTTATCATGGGTCTTGTGGCGGGAGGCATTTCTTGGCTACCTTACACCTAATATCCGTCAAATTCCAGAGGCCGCAGACTTGGGCCTTTATGCAGGTTTAAAATTTGGTGAACATAGCACAGATGAAAAGAAACTACTATCCGAATTATGGACTCGAGTATCCCCAACACAATACCATTTATATTACACCTATGATGCGCCTTTCGGATTTCCCATCTTCGACCAAGTTGTTAACTACTTATTCCTTCACCGCGTCCTGATCTGGTTGAACTTGCTTCGCTCAAGCAGCTTCCAGCCCTTCTCTTCCTCAGCCTATACCGCTGCCTTAGAGAGATGGATGCAGGAAACCCATAACCCCTTAAATAAAACCGAAGTACGTATTCTCAATGCACTTTGTAAAATTGACCACTTCTCTCAGAGCCAACTAGCTAAAACATTGAATCTTAGCGATTCTGCAATTAGTCAAGCCCTCAATAGATTATCCCAAAGACACCTGCTCAGGATTTTTTCATTCATTAATCTTCCTTTGTTAGGACTATTTCCTTTAGAGATTAAACTTCAAGTTTCTGATAGGCTCCAAAAAAGAAGAATCATTACATTATTTTCTAAAATCCCCTACATTGACTCCATCATTGATACCCAGCAATTCTTGATATCCAGATTCACCATACCAGATAATAGAGTGGACGAATTTAAGAACTGGATTTTTGAACTAAGAAC
The DNA here is from genome assembly GCA_048937435.1 of Promethearchaeota archaeon. GTDB lineage: Archaea > Asgardarchaeota > Hermodarchaeia > Hermodarchaeales > Hermodarchaeaceae > Hermodarchaeum. Next base: position 10,978 of record JBHLNC010000004.1, read on the forward strand.
GAAGGAAAATCTAGCTCCAATTGAGGTACACAAAGTTCTATATCAATCTTTTAATTGGAATTTCGGAACATATATTCCGGAACAAGGATGGCCCACCGATTTTTCAGTCCATCTTAACCAATTCCAAGCAATTGTACTTGGAAATCAAGGCTCCTCGTTACCACCACTGAAAAGCCATAGCTACTCTTATAATCTCCTTAAAGACCATCAAACCTTCCCAATTAAGCTACGTCAAGAGGACTTTACATATTTCGGGCGATCGTACATGTTCCGAGCAACCGAACGTGTAGCACCTCGACCATCTCAAGAGGTTCGTAAAGCAGGTCTCTTAGAAACAAGTCACATGCGTTATCGAAGACGGGTGCAAAAACTCGAAAAACAACAGATCGGCATCCCCGGAGGATTCTGGTTACAACATGTCAATCTCAATACAACGATTCATCTAATAATCTTTGAACCTACGGAGACAACCGAGTTAATAATGAGAGCATTACAACTATTCCCATTTATTAGTGGAAGAATCGTCGAAAACGGAAATGGACATGTTCATATCTGTGTTCCAAATCAAAGCGCCCTTGATACACTTTCGACGATGAGAGAGACAGTAATAGAAATGGGACTAAACGCCTACATTAGTATTAATCCAACATGGCAGACTCTAACGGACCTTAAAACGCCACTAAATTCTTCGAATTATGATTTTATTAACGGCAAGTGGAAATGGGGACCTCATACTTTATCGTAATTTCCCCCTAAAAAAAAGGGTGAAGGCATTAATGCCTTCAATTTAAACGCCTGGTATGGGAGGACGAAGTCGTGGGTAGCTCATTTATAGGATACCTCCAAAATTTGTGTGATTTAATGAATAAATTTCAGAATCCCCTTTAAACCAAGAAAAAGACATGCAAAAAATGGCAAAAAGTTTGCCACCCTTTGTGAATTTTTTATTAATAATTAACACTGAAATGGGTTCACAGTTTCATTGATAGCCACATTTACAACCGAATTTTAGAAAAGCAATAGGTACATAGGCTTGTCTGGCGAATGAGTATGTCAGTAAAAAACTCTGATATTCAAACTGCTATTTCAAAGCTGCTTAGAGCAGGTTTTCAAGTCAGCCCAGCGACATTACAAATGCTTCAAATAGCATCCAACCCACAACAGATTGTCGATAAGTTTCTAGCCTCTGACATAGTACATCCTACTGACACACCCGTTCTCGAACCAACCCACTTTGACCTACCCAAAGATGAAGCAGCAGAACCAAACCAAGAAGAGCCTCTGCAAGATTCCCAGACCCCCCATCTCACACATCCTAGATTCCAGGCAGAGGGAGTGAAAACAAGAATAAAAATCCGAAAAGACCCAACACCCCAATTGCAGAGCAAGGGAACAATAGAAGATTTCATCTCAAATTTTCAAGATCGCTATTATCGTTTACGTGACATCATCTCACAACGGGTGGATGGAAAAGGTGTCATAAATATCAACGAGGTAGCAGAGGGAAATAAAATCCAAGAAAAGGGGAAGCCCGCTACCGTCAAAATTGTAGGATTAATCACCAGTAAAACTACGACAAAGAGTGGAAATATTGCATTGGAATTAGAAGATCCCACGGGACGCATCTCTGTAATTATCCAACAACGTGATTCAAACTTATTTTCAAAGACAAATCTTGTGTTACTCGATCAAGCCCTATGTGTTGAAGGAGTCTTAGTAAGTTCGGAGATGATGATTGCTAAGGATCTCTTTTTACCTGATATTCCCTCTAATCGAAAAAACAACCGAGCAAAGGAACCTGTAAGTGCCCTTCTGCTGTCTGATATTCATTTTGGGAGCCGAAATTTTCTCGACAAGATTTTTCAACGAGTACTAGATTGGCTTCAAGGAAATGAAGGCGATGAAGAACACATCGAGCTGGCTAGTACAGTAAAATACATCGTCATCAATGGTGACCTTGTCGACGGAATCGGAGTGTACCCAAATCAAATTTCAGAAATTACCCTTTTCGATCTTGATAGTCAATTTAACGAACTAAATAAACTCCTCCAGAAAATTCCTTCTCACATACACCTCATTATTACCCCGGGGAATCATGATGGTGTTCGGTTGGCAATTCCCAGACCAGCAATAGAAGATCACTTTCTTGCTTCGTTGAAAGATTCGGGATTACAGATAACGTCCCTTGGATGTCCTTCGCAAGTGAGCCTTCATGATGTGAATCTGTTGATTTACCACGGGGACAGCCTTGTCGATATAATGGCTGCACTTTCAAAACCCGAGTTAGAAGCAAGTTTTGCTGCAATGAGAGAGATGCTCCGTGGAAGACACCTTGCTCCCATATATGGGAAGAGCACAACAATTGCAGCTGAGCCGCGAGATTGGCTCGTCGTTGATGAAGTACCAGATATTCTTCATTGCGGTCATGTCCATGTAACTAGCGTGGGAAGTTACCGAAAAACCCTCATTCTTAATTCGGGAACCTTTCAAAGCCAAACAGATTATCAACGACTGATAGGAATCGAACCTACACCGGGAATCGTCCCTCTTGTTAACTTACAAACCCTCAATGTGAAAACACTGAATTTTACTTAGAGTTGTTCGAATTCCCACGATTCCAGCTGCAATGACTGGAGAACTCGAATAGCTTCTTCCTTTTCTAAAATCAAGAATAGTTTCGTCACGTGTTTGCAGAATCGATGAAGTAAACTGACCTTTCGCCAATCAGGGCAATTATGAGCAATCCGTCGGCTAGCTTCATCAAGGATAAGAATATAATCTTGAGAACCATGAACCGTGGCCTCCACTTTCAAAGGATTTTGAGACAAACGGATGAATTCAATGGCTTGGTCGTTCATTCCAACTGCACGAGATAAACGTGATGAGCTAACAAATAATCGAAGATGCTCACCTAAATTTGTTGGAGCAGTCTGAACGGAAATTTCGGTATCAACCCCCCTATCATGAGGCAACTTAACCAAACCGTTTTCAATAATTATCTGCCCTTCAGATTGAAGGCGTTCAATGAGTTTACGTGCCTGCGAAGGAGACATCTGCTGAATTTCAAAAGAAAGATAGAAAACCAGCTGTTGGATTGGTACTTGATCTTTTCCGAGTGCACGAAATACATAATCCACAAGGCCAACTGGATTACGTGGTACACTAAACATACTAACAACCTTTAAAGCGGTTCTATTTATCCGGGTTTGCAGGAACATAACTTGATAGCGCCTTAATACGACTATCCCGTTCTAGTACATCTGCGACCATTGTTTTCGGAACACTCAACCGGATAATCTTGGTCCGTCCATATCGTCCTTTACTTACAACCTTGGCATTCACTAATCCAATGGCATCTAAATCATTGATGAGATCACTAACCCGCCGCTGAGTTAAAGGATCCATACCCAACTGCGAACAAAAGTCACCGTACACATTTTGCACCTCTCCAGTGACTGGATGTGGATGTTTATGACGCTCTAACACATACACCGCATAAAGGACAAGTTTCTGTTGCACTGGTAATGTCCGTAGTACTTCAAGAACAGTATCACGTTCAATGCTTAAACGTGCCTTTTCAACATGGTCAACTTTAACCTCTTTACTTCCCTCACGTTCAGCAATTTCAACTGCTACACGAAAGAGATCAAGAGCCCGTCGTGCGTCACCTTCTTCACGTGCAGCCAAGGCAGCACATAGGTTGATTACTCCTGGCTCTTCTAAGATACCATTCTTCAGTCCATGAGAACTTCTACGTCGAAGAATATCTTGCAGCTGTAATGCGGTGTAGGGATGAAAAACCACCTTTTCCTCACTTAAGCTACTTAGCACCCGAGGATCAAGATACTCAGGGAAGCGAAGATCGTTGGAGATTCCAATCAAACTGACACGAGCACTTGTAAGATCATAATTAATTCGAGTCAACTTATAGAGCGTGTCATCGCCACTCTTCAAAACCAAACGATCGATTTCGTCGAGTACAATAATGGTTAAGAGATCTTGGCTTTCTAGCAATTCAATCAGGCGTGAATGAACTTCATCAGTTGGTAGCCCTGTAAACGGAACTTTTTGACCCAGCTCCGCACATATGCGCGCCAATACACGATAATCTGTATCCACATTACGACAATTCAGATACACAGCTTTGAAAGGTAACTGGAGTTCACCAAACTTAGTGGTTAATTCCCGTAGAACATACCGAGTCACGGCAGTTTTTCCAGTTCCAGGTTTACCATAGACAAAAACGTTCGATGGGCGACTCCCCTTCAACCCCGTTGCTAATATGCTACCGATTTGTGTAATCTGTTCCTCACGATGTGGAAGGTCATCTGGAACATACGAATGCCAAAGAACTTTACGATCGCGAATAAGAGTAGGACCAGTACTAAAACGTTCGAAAATCCTGTCCAAAGGCCGTGGGTCGTCCATGTGATAATTGTCCTCCAGAAGGCGCCCATAGGAAATACTAGCGTTTCTTTTGGAAGAACACACACCTCCAATATTAGGGTTTCGCAGAAATAGCTCTTATCAACTATTCCTTTTAATAAACAAGGTTTATTTTGTTCACAATTGGCGCGTTAATTGTGAACACTAAAAATAATTAACTGATTTAGAACACATTTTCTTTAAAAATACAGGCTAATTTATGGTATTTTCTAATCAACAAAGATTCACCCCTTTGTTTCTACTGGAACTATTCAAAGAAGGCTTAGATTCTTAGAAATCATACTGAATCCGTGAAGAATCTGTGAACACCCTATAACTATGGAGAAAATCCTTGAAATTAAAAAAGAACGCAGGAAACGCCTTATTTTTTGTAATACACCAAAACAAGCAGAAGAACGCTTTAACTGATTATACGCCAGAAGTAAACATCGACAAGTAACTGATCCATGCTAGAAAACATCCCATCTTCACACCGTCACACTTTTATCACTGTGAACACGCCTCTCTAGTGGGGACATGGAGAGCCAGCTAGTCACCAGTGGGTGACCCTCCCATGAAAAAACGTAAACAAAAGATCACCATTGAAGGACTTACCATCGAAGGAAAAACCTGTGACATAACTCTCACATTTACAGATGGATTACCATCCTCCATCACCGAATCATTAGTCACAGCACTCAGTCAATCCGGCACAGAGGTTCCGACCCATGAACCCACAACTGAGATCCAGCCCCTTACTGATGTGGATTCCTGGACCGTCTTTCAAAAAGTCCGCTATATCACCCTTCGCCACTGTCGGCACGGATGGTTCACCTCTAAAGACATCCAAGAACTCTATGAAAGAACCTTTCACCCACCCCTACGACTAGCCACCGCCTCACAATACCTCAAAAGAATGCATGACATTGGCACTCTCACACGTCGTGGATCAGCTGCTCAACGCGAGTATAGAGTTAACATCGAAGACCTAACAGAGGAAATTGCAGCTATCTTGGCCACAAAAGTCTAAAACACATTTTACGAGATTTTTCTATCTTAGAATATAATTATGAACTATAGTTATAAATTTTTAAGAAGTCAATATCTGTAGAGAAATTAACTAAGTGATCAAAGTCACAAGTTTTGTTTATGCCACTCCCCTTTGTTTCCACTGGAAGTCGAAGAACAAGAAAAAGTTTGGTTGTTTATATAGAATTCGAAGAATCTCCCCCAGTAGTTTTCTCCTCTTGTTATATTAATAGTTTACCTTCTCTAACACGTTTTCTTTATTAGTCTAGAAGCTGTTTTTGCGCATTTTCAACTTATTTGAAAGGGTAACAAAAAATCCGACTAAAAAGCAGTTCCAGTGGAAATTAAGGGGTATACCTAGTCTCCTAAGCTACCAGTTGATAGTATACAGAAGGCCTACCACGCTTGCCGTTTCTTTCTACATACTTCTCAACAGTTCCGGAGATCAACAAATTCATTAGAGTATCATAGACAGTTGTTCTTGGGATACCTGTCCTGACTGTAATTTCTCCGCGCGTTAAGGCACCTTGATCTCGGAGTAGGCTAGTAATATTACTTTTGACATCGCCTGGCTCAGAGGGACGTGTAGTTGTTCGAGTACGCTGTTTCGTTTTCTGAGTACTGTGGGGTGTTCGTTGGGTGGTTCGGGTAGCAGCCATAATACCACAACTCTACGTCTAGATAATTTACGGTTATTTATATTAGTTGTGGATAATTTCCACTGGAACTTAATAAATTCAATGAAATAAATGAGTTTCAGAATATATAAAAACAGCGAACATTTAATGAATATGCTTATTGTATACTGGATCGTGCGACGAGGGCTTGGCCCACAGATGTTCCTGCGTCACCCGGTGGAACCTTGTTATGGATTAGGAAAGTGAGGTCTTGGGCTTCAATGGTTTTTCGTATAATTCTTGTAAGTATTTTGTTATATGCAACCCCTCCGGAAAACCCAATCTTAGATATCCCTTGACTTTGTGCTGCTTGGATAGCAATGTCAGCCAGTGCATGCCCTAGCGCGCCATGTGCCGCATAAGCTAAATCGGGAGCTTTGAAGTCAGATTGAAGGTCCATAATTTGCCTAATGAAGCTGCTAGTTTCTAAGATTGTTAAGTTACTTTGTCTTTTTTTGGGAATATGTAGTTTAATTTTGGAGTTGGCTGAGCCTGAATGTGCAAAGGATTCGAATCGGATGGCAGGCTCACCTTCGTATGAGCGGGCATAGCATACTTGGAAGAGTGCAGCAAGTGAATCTAATACTCTTCCTGTACTTGACGTCAGTGGGGCATTGATTTTTTGGTATGCTTGTTTGAGTGCTATTCTCAGTTCTGATGTGCCCTGTGGTAAGGTGTTTTTTGCAATTCCTTTGAAATGATCATATAATTGATCCTGTGAATAGTGCCTTGACAGAATACCGATGAGCATGCGGAGTGGGTAATGAGCCGCAAGATCTCCACCGGGCATGAGCTGTTGTTCCAGATGACCTACACGCTGGTAATTCTTTGCGCTACCTAGAAGGATTTCGCCTCCCCAAATTGTATCATCAGGACCGTACCCTGCACCATCACAACAGATAGCGACGATTTCTTCATCCGCTTTGAGTTGGTGATCAGCTAGTAGTGCCGCAAGGTGTGCATGGTGGTGTTGTACTCGGATAAGGGGAACTTTGTGTTCATCAGATATTTTTTCTCCATATTGAGTTGTGAGAAAATCAGGATGTAAATCGCAGGCAATAGCATCAAAGGTATTTACTCGAAGAAGTTGTTGGAGATGTGTAAGACTTTCTTGAAGAAACTGCATCGTCTCTACTGTATCAATATCACCAATGTGCTGTGTTAGATAGATACGTTTATTGTGATAGATCGCTCCTGTGTTTTTTTCCAACGCTCCAAGAGCAAGAATTGGAGGTCCAATATCCGCTGTATCAATAGGTTCAGGAGTATAACCTCTTGAACGACGGAGAATAAGTGCTTGATCATAAATTGGAATTACAACCGAGTCATCACATCGTTGGTGTATTGTCCGGTCGTGAGTGAGGAAGTAGTCAGCCATTTTCATGAATTGTTCTTGGAAGGTGTTTGCGTGGATGAGAGTCGGTAATCCTGCAGGATTTGCACTTGTCATAACTAGGGCGAGGTCATCGAGGCCTTCAAATAATTGCAAATAGATTCCTGAATAAGGAAGTATTACGCCAATTGTATTCAATCCAGGTGCTAGTAATGGAGATAGGGGGAAAGGAGATTTTTGATCCAAAACTACTATTGGTCGGCGCCAAGAGGTCAAGAGCTTTTCTTCATTGTGATTTACTTTTGCGTATTGTCGAATAGTTTTGAGATCCTTTGACATTATGGCTAGGGGTTTATTGGGCTTCTTCCGTAACTGTCGAAGTCGTTGAATTGGTTCTTCAAGACTAGCTCTAACTGCAAGGTGTATACCTCCTAAGCCTTTTACGGCAATAATGGCTCCTTCATTCAGAAGCTTCACCGTTTCTTTGAAAACGTCATCGACAATAGCTGGTGCTCCAAATTCCAATAGTGAAAATTTAGGGCCACAGATGGGGCAACAAATAGTTTGGGCATTGTATCGGCGGTCTAATGGATTGTCAAACTCTGTTGTGCAATCTCTGCAGAGAGGGAATTCTTTCATGGTTGTGCGTTCTCGGTCATAGGGCGTGTTTGTGATTGTTGTGTAGCGTGGACCACATATAGCACAACAGGTCATTGGATACTGGTAATGCCTTGTCTTCGGGTTAGCCATGTCTATGATACAATCTTCGCATACAGCGATATCAGCAGGAATTACTGATCCACCCGCCTTTTGCTCGTCTTTCGAAATTCGAATCTGAAAGTCTGTAAATTTCCCCTTTGGGGTTCCCCATATTGTGCGGATGCTATCAATTACTGCAAGATATGGTTTATCTTTTTCAATGGATTCAATGAATTCAATAATTTTCTTCTTATCGCCTTCTACCACTATCAATACAGCTGAATTTCCAGTATTCAAAACGTATCCTGTCAAATTACGTTGTGTAGCTTGGGCATAGATAAATGGCCGAAAGCCAATTCCTTGTACAACGCCGACAACTCGAATTTCTGCTTGTTGAATGTTAGTCATCGGCGTCAACTCCCTTTGAACCGGCAGAAGCGAAGTATTAATTCTTTTGGAGTTCTCATCAATTAGTATTTGATATTGGTTAGTGTTTGGTGATGAGTGAATTTCGTGTCCCGACGCCAAAAGAATTACAAGAACTCCGAAAGAAAGTGGGGCTCACGCAAGAGGATCTTGCTGCTCGAGTTGGGATTAGTCAGTCTTTAGTTGCGCGCATAGAAAACGGTCAAGTGAATCCGAGCATAATTACGCTGAAACGAATTCTTAGTGTAATCGAAGATCAAGAGCAGGTTTCTCCAAATCTAAGGAAGCTGTTGCAGTGGAAAGGTCACACCACAAAGATGCAGCAATTAATAGGGGTTAGCCCTGATGACAAAGTACGACGTGCAGTAATACTGATGAGGCGTCATGGTATATCTCAACTTCCTGTCATTAAACGGAACAAATCTATAGGGTGCATTAGTGAAGGTACTATACTACGAAAATTAATGATCATGGATTCACAGAAAGTCTTCTCATTATCAGTCAACGAAATAATGGAAGAACCCTTTCCATCAATTGATATTAACGAGACTGTAGAACTGGCGTTTTCCAAAATCGCGTCAGGCGTTGAGGCATTATTGATAGAAGATCAAGGACGCCCTGTGGGAATCGTCACCAAGATTGATATAATTGCATTTACACGGATATAGCACGTAATTTTATAATAATTTCAATGAATTCAATAAATTTATCTAGTTTTATGTTTTTAATACTATCAATAATCCTTATAATGCAGAACCCTCAATTCTCTAAAAAATGAGGCGTGATGAAACTGAGTGAGCTGGATCGATTAGTCGAACGAACACAGAAATTCGATCAACAAATGCTTTCAAAATGGGGATTCAAAACAGAGAAAATTGAGCTATTTGGTATCGATTCTGATGAGCTTTATGTAGTTCCAGAGGAGGAATCCCTAGCCATAAAGAGAGCCGTTAACTATCTACGTAATCAAACAGCTAGTGTGGTCGTCTCTGGTCCTTTAGGCGCAGGAAAAACCACATTTTTGGAAATGATCCAGCAATCACTAAATCGTCTACCTAATATTCGGGCCATAAGACTTGAAGGTGTTAGTTCGGCTGATGCTCTAATTGATGATCTGGTTCATGCAAACATTGGAGAACAGACCGTTCGCGATTTCCTAATTGACAGAGTTGGTATTCGTGTTGTACGTAGTGGTTCAGTCGCTAAACGGCTTTCTCGTTTACTATTAGCATTAAGAACGGATGCAGAAGAAAATGAAACCTCGTTTGTTTTCTTAATCGATGAATTTCGACAATTAGAACGTCA
>JBHLNC010000176.1:0-1072 GCA_048937435.1 Promethearchaeota archaeon
GAAGTGTCCACTTGGTGACGTTCTGGATCAACGCGAAGGACTTTGACCACGATTTTTTGATTCTCTCGAACGAAGTTACGAATATTACGTACCCAAGTTGAGGCGATTTCGGAAATGTGGATAAAGCATTCTTGATTGTTGAATTCATCCATTTCGGAGTAGGCGCCGTGGGATGTTATTCGTTTAACTGTGGCAACGACTAAGTCACCCACTTCTGGAAGTTTTTGTTTGAATACTGGGTTGGGGGTGTCCTTTGTCATGGAAATCACCTTGGTAGGGAGGATAGGGCTGAGTGGAGGAATTAGCTTAGCTCTTGAAGGACTTCTCCAATGATGTGAGCTTTACCGCCTCTGGGTTCGGTGAGAGGTTTGCCACACACATCGCAGACAACTTTCTGTGTTGCCCATCCAAACACTGTCTGTTCGTGTTCACATTCTTTGCATTTCACGAGAAGAAATCGGGATTTTGGTTCAGGGATTGGTTTCTTTTTTGTCACGACATCTCCGCTCCAAGTTAATCAAATTCTAATTTCTTCAGTCGAATGCCCTCACGAACAGTGATATGTCCGCATTCTGAACATTTTAGGCGCAAAGATTGTTTCTTTGTAACCTTAGAGAATCTTTTTTGGATGGGTTTTGGTTGTGAACCATATCCTGCTTCTTTTCGGTTATACCGACGTCGTCCGGCGGAAAGTACACGCTCACGACCCTTCTTGTATAAACTAGCGGCATGTTCTCTGTGCGTTTTACATCGCGCACAGTAAGCCTTAATGGTCTTTGGAACTTTCATGGTGAATTTCTCCTAGGGAAACAGGTTCAGCTTGATTTTTTCGGATTATGAGCCGAGCGTTTTCAGCAGGAAGCGTCGCTAGGTCATCGGCTCTGAATGGTCCGTAGGTTTTTAAATCTACTCCAACGAGCGGAGGATGATCTTCGAGAAAACGGACGAGTTGTAGTTGGGATGAGGATTCTGATTGTAATGGCGTGAAAAGTTCATCTGCAGGCATCAGGACGGAATTGAGGTTCCGGGAGACTTGATCTACAAAGCGGCGTTCATTACGGGTTAGTAGATC
>JBHLNC010000176.1:1082-4845 GCA_048937435.1 Promethearchaeota archaeon
ACAAGTAATGTCAAGATTTTCTGAATACGCATCTGAAGGAGACTTTTCATCATAAACTGGAGATTGGCTAACTCGGTTTCGATTAATTGTCGTTGTAATTCCCTTATACCCTCTGAATTTTGTTGTTCGAGAACCTGTTCCACGTATTCGCGGATATTTTGGAGGAAAGAATCCCGTAGGGAAAGAAGCTCGGGTGTGTCACGTTCAGCTTTCCATCTTTCAAGGAGAGCATTATACACAGTGTTTTTCCTCCAGTATTAGGTGATTTCAGCTACTCCCTTACAGAGAAGTAACATGGCTGCGGAGAGGGGAAGCTCCTTTTTAATTTCGCGCATTGGTGGATAATGAACACCACCCAGAGTGAAAGTTGGTGAATCCTTTACGGAGACCGTAATCGTTCCCTGAAAGGTCTGTGCATGTCGAAAAGGATCAAATTCCGCTAGTGCGGAGGGTTCCACCTTTTTAACAATAAATCCAGTTTTTCCATGGAGCGAACCGGGAAGCCGAATAAGTCGATGAATATCAGTGGTTACCGGTTCATCGACAATGGCACTTGTCGATTCTAAGATATATTGGGCAATGGTACTCCATGTTTTTCTTCCGACACCTTTAGGCGTGATATATCGAGCCGGTTCTTCCATGAGATGTTCGCTAATTGTTTTTGCTTCCTCTTGTAGAATGCGTGCTTGATTAGCACGAAGCCCGGGAATTTTCTGTAATTGTGTTGGGTTCTGAAATAGGAGACGAATGCCCTGTGCGATTTTCCGTTCCCACCCTGGTGAGTGGGGATCAGGTCCTTTAGGTACACCATAGGAATTGTCAACAAAGCCGTGATACCGAAAATCAATACCAGTTCCAGAAATGTAGTCAACAATTTCGCGGCGGGCTTGAGAGCCTAGGCTTAGAATATCGGATGTGTAACTATGGATATGGTAACCGCGGTGGCCAGAGAAAACTATCATTATCTCTGATCGGGATATTCCAAAGTCGGGGACAAGGAAGTTTTCGATGATTTTGATGGCTTCTTCTTTCGCCTTGGTCAAACATTCATCGCACATCCATTTTAGATCATCAAGGCGCGAGGCATTGCACTTGGGACATAAAGCAGGACGCTGACCGTGATCACCATGACCGCATTCAAGACACCACCAGGTATCATGTTGTTTTTGGCATGGTAAATCAAAGTGATCTGCGTCAATATCAAAAACCAAGTCCGTTCCACGCCATTCTTTGAGGGGCATTTGGGGGGCATCAGGCTTTCCATAGTATGCAGCTGAATGAAATGTATGGGCGGGACCTTCTCGCCCCATGAATTGAAGGAGTTCTTCAAGGTTGGCAAAACTGGTGTGACGAAGCGCACCTTCACGTGAAAACCAGAAAAAGGCGAATTCCCGACTTTCGAATTGGGGAGGGGGCGAAATGACTGTTTCATGGTCGCGATAGTAGTTCGCGAATTGCTTGACTAGAAAGTTTAGCGTTTTGATAGCCATTTCCTCCTTCTACGATAATAGGCGAGAGGATGTCGGCGGGATTCCGCTTTATCTGGATCGACACATAGGCGAACCGAAATCATGTAGGCACAACTAGGTGGAGTGTATTCTGTGCTTCCGCGTTTGCCTGCGATATGCTCGATTTGGTATCGCGCAAGATCTTCTCGAAAATCTGGAGCTCTCATAAAGAGTTCAAGAACAGAGTCAACATCCATACCTACATTTAGCAAAAATGCGGTAATGGCAAACCGGGCAATATGTGATAACGGTTTGCCCTCATTCATATCCGAGAGAAGGGCTTGCATGCAGGGCGGAAAGGCTTCCGTTACGATTTCTCCTTGGATTTCTTGACGCATTCGATTTGTCTGTTTTCGAACCATCTCATCAATTTCTTCATATACTTTCTGAATATTGGGAGGAAAATTCGCTGGAACTTTTTTGATATCTCGAATTAACATCTTTTCCACGGCAGCCCGGATAACACGCACGGTTTCACTCTTTCTCAGTAGAACATACCCATTGTCAAGCCGTTTGTTGACAAGTTTCCATTCACGTTCGTGAAATCCCGCTGTAGCCGCAAGATAGTTGGAAAAGTGCAACCTATGAGAAAAAACTCGATTTGCCACTCGCCCAGCTGAACTGATTTGCCAATTAAATTCTTGCCTAGCAAATTGAGGAAGCTTAGTTTCTGATTCTTTGAGAAGAAAACCTTCAGCTCGTTTTGCTTCAGCCGTTGCCCAGCGTCTACGCAAAAACATGCTTCCAATTCCATCGACCAGAGCTTTGGCAACAAAAAAACTGGTCAATTCTATATACGCATCATCGCTCTGCATTTCTCTTGTCTGGGTTCTTCGAGAGTCAAGTGCCCGTGATAAGCGGTCATGAGCACGTTGCAGAATACGTGGGTTGTTATCGACTTCCCCAAGAGTAACATCGAGCGTTTTTAACAGAGACCGAGCCATCACTGACCAAGGGTATTTGGCTGCTTCGTGAATGGAGATATCCTCTTGCATTTTCTCTGCCTGTGGAAGGGAGTTAGTAAGGCATGTGGTCTAGAAATCTTCTTCGACCCGTGGAGCCAGAAAGTAGGTGATATGGCCGCCACTGCTCACGGCGAAGAGAAGCTTAATGGGAGTGCCTTTGCTGAATTCCATTTGAACGGTATCAGAAGCTGCAACAGCTTTCATCATGTCGTTTAGATACTCTAAGGCGTATAGCGATTTGGCTGGTTGTTTAACAGAGTATTCTAAGAGGGCCTCCTCATCTTTCCCAATGCTCACTTCAAGATTCCCGGTGTCTCCACGAGCAGAAATCGTAAGGTTTTCTGGAACTGCATCAATTGCTATGAAGTCGCTTATGATATCGGCATCTTGGATGATTTCTTTCAATGTGTCTGCAGTTATTTTGACGTTGACATCAAAATCTACGTTGAGTGTTGGCGGGCGATCGGCGCCTAAATCAATGAGAGAGATTTTAAAATTGCGCCGTGTACGTCCTTCAAGGGTGATTTGTAATTGATTTTTCTCACGGTCAAGCCCTAGAGTTAGACTATTTCCTGCTCCTGCGCGTTTGACGATTTTCTCCATTTCATCGAGATTTACACCAAGTTGCCCTTCTTCATCACATTCGAAATGACTGAAAGCACCTTTAGGTAATTCAAAATCGACCATGGCAATTCGTGAGGGATCCATCGCTCGAAGTGTCATACCTTTGGCTGAAATTTCAAAATTCGCTTCATCAACTAATGCGGAAATAGCGCTAATAAGAGCCTGCCAGGTTTTTGCATCATCGAATTTGGCTACAAACAACTAAGAATTCCTCCGACGGGGTACGGCTTCGATTATTTTTCTTGTTTTACTATAAAGCTGTTTATCAAGAGCGGCAAGGTCTTGGATAATTTCAGCACGGAGCATGGGTTGACCTTCTCCGGATACTGCAACTGACCCGAAGACCCTGACAAAAGATTGGAGTTGTGGAATTGATTCTTCGGAGAGAACGGATATGCGCCCGGTTTCGTCGCTGAGAATGAATCCTGATTGATCTTGATGGTCAACGACAAACCCCATTATTTGAATACGCCGACCGGTATATTCTGAGGTGATTTGACCGATATCTGTGAAGACTGCAGGTGTTCTGATGAATGGGTCTGAAGACATGTAATATCCGCCACTTGCTCTTGAGTAGAGTGTCCCATTATAGTCCTTAAAGTTCTATCTCTTCTTAGTCTTCATCTGAAAGGAGAAACTTTAAAGAGCCCTCCTTCCAGTCTTCCT
>JBHLNC010000177.1:0-4835 GCA_048937435.1 Promethearchaeota archaeon
GATTCGGAAATCTTGCAATGAATCTAAGGGATTTAGCCAAATTTGGGTATCTATATTTGAATAATGGCACCTGGGGTCCTTATCAGTTGCTTTCCGCTGAGTGGGTCGCTGAATGTACAACACCTCATTTTCTCTTTTCGAATGGCTTTGGTTATGGGTACCAGTGGTGGGTTGATCCCGAAATCTCTGGGTATTCCATGCGCGGAGCGGGTGGGATGAATGTCTTCATTCTTCCAGAACAGGATCTCGTCCTAGTAATTGCAGGTGCAGTTAGAACCAGCTATTCAGATTTCTATGCTGTCTTTGAACAATACCTTTTTCCTGCAATAATCGGAGATCCAGTTAATCTACAGCCATCTGTGATAGAACAAACCCTCCCGTTTGTGGTGGTGCTTCTACTAGTCGTGGTCCCCCTTATCATTGGGAACATGTTTAGACAAAGAAGGCGGTCTTAAACTTCATTATTATCCTGTCAGTGATGGAATGTAAAATACAGAATTTGTAGGTTACTAATCTGTTTAGAAAATCTCCAATTCCTGTTGAAAAGCGTACCTGCCGGTTCCCGTTCATAAAAATACTCGAAGAACATTCTTTCGTCAACCTACGGTTGTTGCAGAACATGTCAAAACACAAGAGTTGGATTCTTCTTCTGATTCCACTAATCCTCGCTTCAGTTATTACTCCTGTAACCAGCGCACACTTTACACCCATTGAAGATCGTGATTACTGGCCCACACTTGGATGGCGAATACAATCACCTGAATCTCAAGGCATGAATTCTACCCGACTAGACGAATTTTGGAACCATATGCATCCAATAGATGGAATAACAGGGTTTCTGTTAATCCGTAATGGCTATCTGTTGTATGAGGCATACTGGCCTGGCTTAGGACCAGACACTCTTGGAACAGTAGCATCAATTACCAAAAGCATTTCCGCAACAATCCTCGGCGCTGCGATAGCAGATGGTTATGTCACAAGCGTCAATGATTCGGTCTTAGACTATTTTACAGATCGAACTATTGCAAACCCGAGTCCACAGAAAGCCGCTATGACCATATGGCATTTGCTTACGATGTCCTCGGGATTTGAGTCTAGTGCACAAACAATGGGATTGGCGCCAGACTGGATTCAGTATGTCCTCGATTTACCTATGGTCCATGAACCCGGAGAAGTCTGGAACTATGACGGTGGTTGTTCACATCTCATCTCGGCAATCATTTCCCAAACCACAGGTGTGTCTATGGCGACGTATGCTCAAGCTCGGGTTTTGGGACCGATGGGAATCTCTGTTTATGAATGGCCCATAGATCCTCAAGGAATAACAACCGGATTTGGAGGACTAGAATTAAAATTACGAGATTTAGCAAAATTTGGCTACCTGTTCCTGAATAATGGTACTTGGGGTCCTTTTCAAATTGTACCCGCAGAATGGGTGGCGGCCTGCACTCATTCATACTTTAATTTGACTACTGATGGTTATGGGTACCAGTGGTGGGTTGATCCTGAAATATCTGGATATTCCATGCGTGGAGCAGGTGGAAAGCGAGTTTTTGTTCTTCCTGAACAAGATCTTGTACTCGTCTTTGCTGGGGCAACCACCTATAGCATTTTAGATTTCTATTCGCTCTTTGAGGAGTTCCTTTTTCCCGCCATTATTGGAGACACCACGAGTTTCCAGCAACCCGTTCACGAGCAGGTTTTGCCATTCATAGTTGTTCTCCTGATTGTCGTCATTCCCCTTGTCATTGGAACCACGTACATGCAAAGAAAGCGGTCCTAAAACACAATTAATACTGTTCAGTATATCGGAACGAATGCGTCGCCTACTCTAGATGTGTAAAAACCTTTTTCTGCGCTCTCTCCAAACCTTGATTGAAGCCAAGGCGACAGCCTATTTGCGGTCGACTCAAGTTCCTTTGCTAGAAGGTGTGTTAGTATCCCTCGTGGGCTAGTTCTCAGTCATTGGGACACCAAAGAAGGACTCAAGATACTAGGCAAATTTCCGGCATCCTTAGAAATCGATACCGAACAGCTTTCTATGATGTTTTTCAACTGCGCTCCTGAGGAAACAGGACATATTTTCAAAGTCTTTCCTTCAAAAGATGTTACAGAACGCGCAGCAGTAGCTTGTACGCGAAGCCTGCGTGATGGCATCGAAGATGATATCTTCATTACTGCACTCCTCACTGCCGAAGAAGAAGGATCTGTGTACGAAGAAATCCTCACTTCTACACTTCAACGTCTCCTAAAATCGAAAGGCGATCCAGCAAAACGACAAGGCAGATATCGTCAAATTCTCTCTGACAGTTATCGAAAAATCGAACGCCGTGGAGGCTCACGCGACCGCTCTCTCTGTCCTTACATGTATGAACGACCCATAGAAGACGATGAGATTACCTCCTACTGTCGTGTTGTCAAAAAACAGTGCTACCTTACCATCTATGAAATGCCAGGACATCCCCAATGTCCGCGATATATTCGCCGCCAACGACAAATCCAACTTGCCAACGCCCGTCAACTGGTACGCGCAGGTATCCAACGCATCCTTGAAGACCACGACCAACAACGTCAAGACACCAAACAACACAAACCCAGCGCCTGGAGCGAACCCATTCATATAATTCTCGATCGAATTTTTGGTGTCCTCAGCCTTTCAGAAAAAACCGAAGATCTCTCCCACAATATTGTCGAACATGTCGGAAAGGAAGGGCTTTTCCAAGGGCATCCTCGCCCTATTGTTGCTGCTTCTATCGCCTATTATTCTGCAAAACAGACTGGCGACTCTCTACCCGAAAACGATATAATCGAACTCGTCGGATGTTCTCGTACTTCACTACGACGGAACTACCGGGAACTTCGAAGTCTTCTCGGTTCCGATGTAAAGAAACTCCCTATTCAAAAACCACGGCGGCGACATACAACCACCCAAGATAAAACGGTTACTCGCGCTGAATAAACAACAAGGAGAACACAACACATGATCCACAATGTCTTCATCATGAACCGTGACGGTCGCATCGCCTTCCACCGACAATACTGGTCAGTTGATATTAGTACCGAAATCCGCCAAGAGTTCATTGCTACCTACAAACACTTTGAAAAGGACCTTGGCCCCACTGTTGATCTCCCCATTCATGTCAAAAACAATAAATTCCTCTACACCGATCTGGGCACCCACCTTCTACTTGTCTTTGCGGTCGATACCAGCGACGAAGATGAAACCATCCGCGGATACCTCAAAAAAACCCGTGAACTTCTCATAACCAAGTACAGCCATGAAATCGATTCTTATATCCAGAGCCCAGTTCCCCTTGGTCAAGCATTTCAAGAATTCGCCAAAGAACTGGACAGCGTCATCGTCACCATGCTCAAAATCTGCCTCCTCGGGCAAGGCGGCGTCGGTAAATCCACCATGCTCAAACTCCTTACCGCTGACAGCATCCCCGGCGAATACTACCCCACCATTGCTGTCGACATCGAAACCCTCCAAGGCGTCCGATTTGGTCCCTACGAATTAGCTGTTTGGGATTTTGCTGGTCAAGACCGCTTCCGGTCACTTTGGAACTATTATCTTCGAAATGCCGATGCTGTGCTCTTAGTGACAGATTCAACGTTGAAGAATGTGCTTGAAACGCGTGATATTCTTGAGATTGTGCGGAAGAACGCGCCTTCCTCAATTGTCTGGTCGATTGCAAACAAACAGGATCTCCCCGGAGCCTTAGCCCCGAAACTGGTGCAACGAATTCTCGGTGTCCAATCCTACGGGCTAGTAGCAATTGATCCCCGATATCGTGAAGTGCTTTACAAGATAATTCTCGGGGCTGTAGCTGAAGCGACTACAGACTAGAACTCAATATTGCCATCGTACAATATGTCTATTTTGTTGCTAAAAATTGCGGAAAGCAATACGGGAAACCTTCCATTGGAAGGAGTCGGCAAACAAGTTAAATACGGGAATTGGATAGTCAAAATGGAGTGCCAATAGGTCACTTTAAGTAATAAAGCTACAGAAACCATTTGAATAAACGGGAGGCTAAATAAAATGCCACACGGTTTAAGCGTTTGTAGATGGGACGATAAAGTAGGTCTCCGCATTGTGGGAGTGTATCCGCGTAATCTCGGTGTGTCTGAAGATGACATGTTACGTGTTTTTACAGCACATGCGATGGGTAAGCCGGAAGCGGGTTTTCTAACAATGACACTGGAGGGGACGAATCTGGCGGTGGCCTCGTTTTATACAGGGATTTTGCGGGGTCGGGACCAGTTTTGTATTATGTTGTTTATGGAGCTCGATGAAGAGCCCCGAAGTTATGAAGAAGGTTTGACATTAGCGTCAAGTGAGATTGTTGAGAACATTGGTGAGCCAGAATTTGTAGAATATCTGGGTGAAGTGTTTGAGAAACTGAAGCGGATGGTGGAGCTGTCTGTAGAGCAGCGACTTGCCAAGGTGTTCGTAGATCATGAGACGCGATTATTGATGCATAAACTAGCCCGTGGAGGAATTTCTGCTGAAGAGTTGCGGGAGTGGCTAGAGCTACAGACTGGAAAGCACTATCCCGACTTGGGTCTAGTGACCTTACCACTACTGCGGAGTGGGCTAGTAGAAGAAGACTGGATTAATGCAGTCTCAGACAACTGTGTCTTCTTGGTGAATGACCTGTTAGGCGCGCGGTTTCCACCAGAGCAGGTGATTAAACTTGCCAAGGGTGGTGGATTGAACAAGGATCAATTCCGCGAGCTCGAAACTCGAGTGAAAAGCTTCTTTGAAGGATACCAGTGGACGGAAGAAGACACTATTATGATGGGGCAACTGCTTCTTGACCCAGATATCT
>JBHLNC010000178.1:0-4807 GCA_048937435.1 Promethearchaeota archaeon
AACGCCGTCAACCTGCAAACGCAAGTGACTCCTGCGCCGTTGACCATGCTTGGCTGTGAGGTCTACACAGGGTAGATACCCCCGCCACCGGTTAGTGGCAAAGACCCCTTCGGAAGGGTCCCCCGCAGAGGTATGAGTGATAGGGCAATCAAGAGCTTAAAACTGCTTCGGGGTTCTTCCGAGCCAAAGTTAACTTTCTCTCCTAATTAGGTCTTGAATTAGTTTTTGAAAAAGTTTACCATGCCTGGCTACCGTTGTTCGAAACTTATCCATCTGATTTTGATTCTTCAGTGGTGTTTGGTCCCTGCATCATTGACAAGCAGTGCTCTAAAGGGCTGTAGCATTCTTGTTTCAAGACAGGCGTTTTGTGTCTCCGACCAACTAGCGGCGACATATTTTGTTTGTAAGAATTCTATTAAAACTAACAGAATTTGAATTTAGAGTACATGGAGATGCAACTAAAGAGCTATATAGCGGAAAGAGTGAAACACGGAATCAACTAATTGTCTGGAGTTTTCAAAACCATGACAAAAATTCCTGCGGAATTACTCTATACGAAAGAACATGAATGGGTACGGCAAGAAAATGGTGTCGTACGGGTTGGTATTACGGATTATGCCCAGGAGGAGTTACATGAAATTGTAATGGTGGAACTTCCGTCGATGGGCACGGCAGTCGAAGCTGGTGAAGCGTTTGGTACTGTTGACTCAGTCAAAGCTACTTCAGAGCTCTTTTCTCCCATTTCAGGAGAAATAGCCGAAATTAATGAAAAGCTTGAAGAAGCGCCAGAGCTTGTGAATAATGATCCATATGGAGAAGGATGGATGGTAGCCATCAAAGTTTCTGACCCGAATGATCTCAAGACCTTATTAAGCGCCGATGATTACAAGAAATTCATTAAAGAGCTCGGAAAATGAGGACTCGCTCAGAAACCCCGTGTGGTCGGTACGAGAACTTTTTTAAGTACACGGAATTATCAAGGCACCATTCTTCCTACACCTAGGTGACTAGATGCCATTACGGGATTCACTTCGATCCATTTGGTCTTTCCTTCGACGATACATACATGGTCCACGAATGGATGTATCTCGGGCTAATGTAATGGCAGCCGTAGGTCTGCTTGGTATCTGTTTTCTTGCCTTGATGATTCGGCTTCTTCCGACAATTGGGTTTCCAATTATAATTCGAGCGTTTGACCCGTGGTATAACCTTCGAGAGGTTGAATTCATTTTAGAGAACGGGTTTACAGCTTGGTTTGGCTGGTATGATTGGACTACGTGGGTGCCATTTGGACGCAATATTCCACAGACATCCTACCCCGGAATTCCCTTCTCTGCAGCTCTGTTATACTTAGCCTTTCACGCGGTGGGAATTCAAATTGATTTGATGACGACTGCGGTGCTTTACCCTGCAATATTTGGGCTCTTTGGAGTTCTCGCCATCTATGTTCTTGGCTGTGAAATTGGGTCGAAGGAAATCGGGCTTTTAGCTGCGTTCTTCATGGCAATTATTCCAGCTTACACTCAACGAACCGTAACGGGCTTCTTTGATAACGAAGCAATTGGAATTGTAGCAATCATCCTAACTTTGTTCTTCTTTGTTCGCGCCTTACGAAAAGGATCCATTGCTTCAGCCATCTTTGGGGGACTTTCCCTTGGACTCCTCGCAGCGAGTTGGAGTGTTTATCTGTACATGTTTCAGATTTTCGCCATTTTTGCGTTAGTCATGGTGTTACTCCGTAAATATTCGCGGAGGTTGTTACTTGCCTATTCTGGTGTCGTTCTAACAGGGTTTCTCATAGCCATCTGTGTTCCTCGTATTGGACCAGATTGGGTGACGTCTTCAACGGGACTAATACCTATTGGCGTATTTGGGCTCCTATTGCTTATTGAACTCGTCCGTGTATATCGGGTGACAGAAATTAGCCTTCCCAGTAGGTTGAGTTCACTCTCTAGTCGGTTGCGACCATATCTCGCCTACATCTTTGGAACCATGTGTGCTGTCATTGTCGTCGGCTTGGGCTACTTGTACCAATCAGGCTTAATCGTCACTCTTTCAACGGCAACAGAAGACTTGGGACTTTTTGGGGATATTGGAAGTAAATTCCTAACCGTAATTGATCCATTAATCCGTCAACAAGCATTTCTCCTCGCCTCGGTTGGTGAACACCTTCCTTCGCCCTGGGCAACGTTTTGGTACAATCTCGGAATTTTGGTTCTTCTCATGCCCTTTGGATTTTACATCGCCTTTCGCCGCGAAAGAGACTCTGACATTTTGCTCATCATCTTTGCACTTACAGCAATGTATTTCACCGGCTCAATGATTCGATTAACCCTAATTCTAGCCCCAGCAGCCGCGATTCTGGGTTCTTATGGCCTCATGATGTCCATTCGTCCCTTCCGACCCATCTTCTGGCAACGTCCGATACTTACTCGTCGCCGCCGCCGTATCACACCTCCAGCTACACGGGGCTTTGCAACAATCTCCTACTTCTTCATCATCATCCTTCTTCTTGCCTCGACTTATACGGCAGTGGCAGCCACAGATAATATGGGTTCACCTGAAATTACCATAGGATACCGATTGCCAAACGGAGATACCGAGGTCTTTTACGATTACCTCGAAACATTCGCGTGGATGCAACATCACACCCCACCAGAAAGTATTATGATGTCGTGGTGGGACTACGGGTACTGGACCCGGCAAGCCGGTCAGCGCCCGACTGTCGTGGATAACGCGACAAATAATAAGACGCAGATAGCGTGGGTGGGGCGTATGTTCATGGAAACAGATCCTATTGAAGCGCTCAAGATATGCCGCCGGTTTAATGTGAGCTATGTCTTCGTCCATTTCGGAGGAGGGTTGCCCATCTTTGCAGGTGACGAAGGAAAATGGCAATGGATGAGCCGTATTTCCACTGAAGTCTTTGGCGATGAAGTGCCCAATGAAGCCTACTTCTGGAATGATACTACCGGAGCCCATCATGACCTGTATTATGAGACAATGATCTTCAATATGCTCTGGTTGAATGCCACTCTATGGCAATTTTCGCAATCAGGCATGACAGATCCACGGGATGATGCTGGGCAGTCACGCCTACCAGTCCAACCGACTCTTGAGCCCGCAAGGACTATTTTCAGTGTCTTTCCTCCGGTCTACATCTCAGAAACGCAACTAATGAAAATCTATCAGTGTAACTACACATGGTTGGAGAGTAGTATGGAATTAGGGGGTGCCAGTGCTTATGCCATCAACAACGACACTACCTTTTTCGGTCCTGAAGATTTGAGTGAGGTGATTGTCGAAGTTACTAATACGGGAATGCATCCCTTAACCCTCAATGAGGCGAACATCACATATTGGGAAGCTGAATCAGGAACCTACCAGACATTCAGTGTCACTCCAATTGAGGCTCGAGCGATTACAACAACTTCTGGTAGCTTAACGGTTGCACCCAGCGAAACGGTCATGCTCTCCATTCGAATTCCTAAATACTTCACCATTGGAACCGACATCGAGTTCAATCTGTTCGCTGACGGCTATACTCCGCCGTTGAATGCCAGTGTAAGTATTCCTGTTCGACCACCTCCAGATTATGAGTTGACTGCTCTCACTTCATATGCGTATGACAATGGAACAATTTACGTTGAGGTCGAAAACACGGGGGTTGGTTATGTTACGATTGACCCATTGGCAAGAGCGACAGATTCTGAAGGAACGGTGGACTTTTCCCTAAGGGGCGAGGAGTTGACTCGGGGTCGTCTTCTTTTCACTGGTGATAAACTTGGTATTTGGATTGATGGAACCGAACATGAGTTGATTATGGATCCTGGTGACACAATCGAGATAACACTATACTATGCTAGTCTACTAGCAGATTATGAAGGACTGAACGTCACAATTCCAATCGTCGTCCAGGAAACGCCACCAGCACCAATTCCTTCCACTACAACTTATCATCTCGTATCGAATCATGTACAGCTACCAGGTCAAGAAATAATTGATTTTAATTACGACGTTTCTTTACTCTTCTTAGCATCATGTGAAGATAGTAGGTTCTTTTTCATTTTTCGTCGATATGAGCCGTAGCGATCTTCAATCGAAAACCGAGCGGGATGAGCACTTTTTACTGAGCCCTTGCAGGTCGGGCATTGTTCTTGATTGAGTGTGTAAGTGTTGCACTGACTGCATTTCTTTAGAAGTTTGGTCATTACAGCTGTGCACGCCCTTCCAGTGATTATGTACGGGCTTCTACTTGACCTTCTCCGCCCGATTCTTTAATTATTTTTAGGCTGGCTTCGAGTGCTTGTTCTAGAAGTTGTTCGGCCTGTTTGTAATCTTTCCCACTTACGCGAATTCGGTACCGTGGAGCGCCTTCAAGGAAAACTTCGCCTCCTGAGGGTGTAACGATGTCTTGTGCAGCTAGAAGGGCTTTTCGAACGCCTTCAACACCTTCAGGACCACGGCAGGTGAGTTCAATGGTTGATTCAACGCTGACCTCACGGACAATAACATGTGCTTGTGCCAGTTCGTATAATATGTCAGCCCATTTCTTGGGTATGCCAATGTCAATTAACACTTTGGGACCTTTTTCTTTTATTTCTTCCAGGGCTTCAAGGATGTCCGAGAAGTGTTGTTCCATTAGTTGTCCTGCAATCTGGTAGGCTTCTTCTGGGGTCTTTTTCATTTTTTCAGCGGCTAGAGCAAGGAGTTTACTGCCGCGTTGTGCCCGTTTCCATTCTTGGATTTTCATGCGCCCTTGTTCTTTGGTTACCCGTCGCAGTGAAGTGTCCACTTGGTGACGTTC
>JBHLNC010000179.1:0-4806 GCA_048937435.1 Promethearchaeota archaeon
TGTGCTGGGTCATAGCCTCCTGCTTGAGCCTACCAGAGATTTCCTCCCCGCCAGGAACTCCAGCCATGTAATACTCGATCTCGCTTCGGTCCCAGTTCTCCTCAGCCGTCTCAGGGTCTGCCATATTGCGTAAAGTAAACTGGCCTAAGACCCTCTCCGCACCGTAGGCTAGTTGGTTAAGGCCCCTCACGAATATGTCAGCAAGGGCCTCTGGTACGCCCAGTGCGTAGCGGCCCAAGCCAAGCGGACCGCCAGCCTTCACCCTGCGCCACCACTGAGTCGGGTGCAGCTTCACGCCGCCCAGCAACTCGCCATACATACCTATAGGAGCGCCCGGTTCCGGTTTCTCCTCAATCGTGTAATACTCGCCCGTGACACCTTCAGGCGCAGGCGGCTGTACCCGGCTCCTGAGAACCTCTTGAAGTGCCCGAGCCGCCTCACCGAAATACTCAGGAGTGAACGGCCTTGGCCTCTGCCTGATAGCTGGAGCAACCTCTGGAGGTCTCATGCCGGGGATGTACTCGCCCCGCCGTACCGCCTCTGCAACCATCTCAGGGTATCTGGCCATGAAACCGCCCTCTGGCGGAGCAGCCAGCCTTCGGCGAGCAAGAGGACCAGCGCGACCCTCTGCCCTCTCAATTGCAGCAACAGCACGCTCCCTCTCAGGTAGCGGGGGAGTAGGTCGCATCGCTGGTGGCCTTGCCGCAAGCCCCGGTGCTCTGCGACGGACAACAGTCTCGGGTCTCTCCTCCTTTGCGATCCGCGCTGCTTCCTGGATTACCTTGCGCTCCTCCTCTGGGTCTAGGAACCAGCGTCGTGGCTCTTCCGATGGCTTTACTTCAATTGGGGGAGCGCCCACGATCCCCGCACGGCCTCTTAGCTCCTGAACCTCACGGCGAAGCTGCGCCATCTCCGTAGCGGGAGCAGCCCTTTCCCTCTCGGGTGGACCGATGGGGTATACCGTCGGTGGCCGAACTGGAATCTTCGGGCTTATCTGTTGTATAGCCTTGGCCGACGCACCCTGACGAGCCCTGAGCTCTTCTTGCGCTGCTCTTAGCTCGGCAAGCTCACGCCGCAACTGTTCAAGCTCTGACCGAGTAGGCATTTCTCACATCCACTGTGGATTTCTTGTGTAGCCGAGCGCACCCCACTGGGTCGCCGTCGATCTCAAGTGTTCGGGTAGCTCGTACCACTCACGGGCAGGTCTCCTGACCGTAGGCATGACCAGCCTCTGCATGATAGCAGCATAGGGCTGTGCCTCGTCTGGAACGTCTGCCATCAATTCTTCCATCATGGCCCTGAGCATCATTTGTTGCTCGCGCGTTCTCATGCCCTCGGTTGGAGTGAACTCCCTGTATATGTCCCAGACCGACTTGGCCCACGATCTCGCCTTCACGTCCTTGATCGCGCCAAGTGCCGTTTCGACTGCCGAACCAAAGTCCGTCGTAGGTGCCGCAGCACGAGCGCCATAAGGTGGTGGCTTCAAATACTGTTCAGCCCCATACTTGCCACCAGCCTTTGCATATAGCTGTCTGGCAACCGTCTGGATGTCCTCAGTCGTGCCCAGAAACGGCAACAGCTTACTTATAGCACTGGCCTCCTTGTACTCCTTAGTCGGAGCAGCTATCGGCTTGTACCACGAGCCCAGTTGCCACTTGCGCCTTCTGAACCTTGGCGGAGCGTTTAGACTTGTTATCGCCATCTTACAACCCCCATTCCTCTTTGAGACGCTTCATCTCATCAACGTACCTGTCACGGCCCTCTTCGCCGTACCGTCTAGTTATCGCCTCCCACTCCTCGCTGCTGCCCTCGGGATCGCCCATGCGCCTATCAAACCTAGCAACCGCCAATCTGATATTCGCAGGCGGCGAAACCCGCTGGAAAGCTCCACTGATTCCCTTCTGGATATTCTCAATGGCCTTGTCGTATGGATTCACTGGTGGCATCTCTCACCCCGCTATCGGCCCGAACTCCTCTTCAGGTAACGGCTGGTTCCCTGGCGGAAAGCCGAACTCCTGTTGCCGCATCGCCCCCAACATCTCCTGCGGCATCTCCTGGGTTGGTATCCCCTCCACAGGCATAGTAGGCGCACGAGGACTTCCCGCGAAGTCCATGCCAGGCTGCTCGGGAGCAGGAGCACCAGCGCCACCTTGAAGCAAACGCTCCAAGCCCCGCTTTATGAGAGCTTCCTGCATCAGTAATTCTTGGATCATCGGGTTCGCCTGGAACCGCTCTACCATCTTCCGCTCCATGATCTCCGTGGCGTTCTCAAAGCCCATCAGCTTCTCTAGTATCGTCCTGTCGTCCAGCGGCCTCTGCTCCGGCGGCATCTGCGACATAGTGATACCCTGAGCCATCTTCCTTTCTGTGTCCTCCGGGAACTTCGCCGAGACCTCCACGTCGATGAGCCAGCCCTTTAGCTCACTACCCTTCAGGGCGAAGACCCTACGCTGGTTCTCGTGCCACGCCCTTACCCTCATATCGTGGTCAGGAGCAAAGCCAGCGGCCAAGTCGCAGATAAGCTGTAAAACCTGGGTCATCCCCAAGCTCAGTGCCTCGCTGGGACTGTTCAAGCTGAGGGTTCCCGCCTGCCCACGAAGGGCAAGGGCATACCCGCTGGTGCTGGCCCCGGCTTCTGCGGACAAAGGTGCGCCAAGGGAGCCAGCGTCAACCTCGATTTGAAACATCTCCGCAGCCCTGAACGCATCAGGTGGATTGCCCGGAGATTGCGGGAAGCCGAAGTCGTCGTCCTTCCGCAGATACAGCACGTTATCTGGGTCATACCCAAGCTCTATCTCTGGAGGCGTGCCCTCGCCACGCCAAACCCACGGCAGATTGGAGGTTATCTTGATCTGCCTAGCGATTGCGCTCCACGCTGACTCCAGCTCTGTCACAGCCCTTTCTATCGGAGCCGTGATAGGCTGAAACCGATGTTCAAACTTCTCTGATGGAGCCTCTCTGTTACTGAAAATCACAAAGGGCAGCCGCGTGTAATTCTCCATAACGGACGGCTCCTTTACGATTTCCTCCCCCGCTATGACCGTGTTGCAAACGACGAGATCGTGCTGACCGCTCTCGGGGTCAGGGTTTTGCTCCCAGGTCCACACGTCGTAGACCTTCACCGTGTCCTTGAATCGTTCCCACTCGCCCTTGGCCTTCGCGTCCTTCAGCGTGACGCCCCACTCTGCCTCAACGTCGCTGACCGGAAGGTCCTCCACGTACATAATCCAGAGCCAGCCGCCCGGAGTAGCCCCCGGGTGCGGCAGCATCTTCCGTGGGTCTTTGCGGAGTACAATAATCGGCAACTCGCGCAACTTGGCCCCTTCGTCATACTTCCAGGTCTCCTCCCCCTCCTCGCCCTGACCCTTTTTGAGCCTTGGGTCAAGCCGAGTGTCCCAAACTGCCGAGAGGCACCCAAACCCAGTGACGAGCATATCATGGATGGCTAGGCGAACTGGGTCGCTACCCTGCCTCAGCTTGTTCTCGTACAGGACGCCCTCAAGCCAGCTCTCCAGCCGGTCAGCCTGCTCCAGTCCTGGCTCGGTTTCCTCCTCGGGCTTGGCACTGATCCGCAGCTTCCCCGCTGTCAAGAGGTCTTGGGCCTTGTTCACCAAGCGCATCTCCGAGGCCAGGGTTATATGCTCCTCATAGGCTGGCTTCGTCCTCATTGGGTCTTTCTGCTCGGGATAGTGCTCCAAGTTGTAACGCTCACGCCTGTAGTCGATGAGGTCGTACCAGCGTTTGAGAGCAGACATCTTATCATCGTACATCTGCCCTACCCGCTTTATGATCTTATCTTCGCTCAGGTCTTCCCCTAGTAACATTCGGTCACCTCTATGGATGTGCTATCGGCCTTGAGTCCCGCCATCTTAGCTTTTGCCTAGCCTTCGGACGCCTGAATACATAACCGGACAGATCGGCCAGGAGATAGGCCAGCGCCGCCATGTGGTGGTTATCCCTATCGACCACCTCTGTCGGGCTATACATCCCCGAGGCCAGCCGCTTTCTCCTATAGCCGCTGGTCAACTCCTCTATTGTGTGTTTACAACCTGAGTCTATGTGCAAACGAGCCACGCCCCGCTTGCCCTGAAACTCCCAAACGTCCTCCTCGGGCGTTTTGTCTCTGTCAAACTTGCCACTGTGTAGCTTGGACCGCACAAGCTCTATTCCATCCTCCACCGCCACCTTGCGTGAGTGGATCGGCACAGGCTCTGCCTCCACCGACTTCCAGATTTCCGCCTCGCCGCGCCAGTATTTCCTTGCCTCATCCTGTGTCACGTCTATGACGCCAAAGCCCACCTTGGACCACCAGGGACGCTTCACCGCTTCCCTGATAATGTCCTCGCTGGTCCACCCTTCGCCGTGAATCTCGTCGATCAGGTACACGTTGTCGCCCAATATCTGCGCCACGTCCACGGCATACACGCCGCCTGGATCAATCGCCAGAAAGACTGGCCTGTGTTTGTCAAACGGGTGGTAGCCGACGTGCCGAGCAAAGGACGCCTCCTGATAGACCAGTGCCGCCACCTGTTTCGGCACCGCCGCGTATCTCTCCTGAAAAATATCAGGAGGAGTCGTGGCTATCAGCTCCTGTATGTCTGGATCGTCATAGCCGCCAGGATACCTGAACACGTTCTCCCAACTGGCGATAGAGACGCCAAACCATCGGGGGAGCTTCTTCTCGACCACAACGTCGTTCACCATGCTCTTGTAGAACGTGCCAGCTTCCTCGATGGTCCCAGACCAGAGACACCAGGAGTTAGGTACACGCTCCAAGCGGTTGCGTAACCTGTTGTGCCAAGTCCA
>JBHLNC010000180.1:0-4799 GCA_048937435.1 Promethearchaeota archaeon
AAATTTTCAATCTCATGAGCAATTTCCACTTCTGAACTTCAATTTTTCTTCATGATGAGATTTGAATTACATCTCTGCCAGTTTGACGCGCTCTTTCAAGCACTTCTGTGTGTCGTCTGACTGCTCCAAGGCTATATACGCCAGGAGCCAATACTGTCGCAAAGATGTTCCTTTTTCCAAGGGAGGTTTCAAACATTCCCACAATATGTCTAATTCCTTCACTAGCACTTCCTGCTGCAAATGGGATGACAAGAATTACTCTTTGTCCTTGGAACATCGATCCTTCGGCGCTGTACCATCGATCCATAAATGCCTTGAACTGAGCCGTAGGTCCCCACCAGTAAAGTGGTGTGCCGAAAACCCAGACGTGGCTTTCAGTCATCTTCTCTAATAATACAGCCATATCGTCATCTTGGGCACATTTACCGGTCCTCTTACAACTTCCACATCCTCTACAGGGGCCAATGTTAAGGTGAGTTAATTGAATTTTCTCTACTTGTGCTCCCACCTCTTGAGCTCCCGCTAAAACTTCATCAACCAGAATTTCTGTATTCCCGTTTCGACGGGGGCTACCAACAAAACCGATAACACGCTGTGATTTAATCACTCTAATCCCATCTTAATCAAAGACTAATTTACAACAGGGATCTCCATCCAAGATGCTACCTATGCGTTTTACTCGAATTTTTGGGTTAAAGGCCTCAATGAGCGCGAAATCCACTTCACAGTACAGTCTGCCAAGATCTTCAACACCGCGG
The DNA here is from genome assembly GCA_048937435.1 of Promethearchaeota archaeon. Taxonomy (GTDB): domain Archaea; phylum Asgardarchaeota; class Hermodarchaeia; order Hermodarchaeales; family Hermodarchaeaceae; genus Hermodarchaeum. The sequence continues at coordinate 759 of JBHLNC010000180.1, forward strand.
TCCATCCAGACCTCGGCATAACAGCAGTAGGTTGTACCTTCATCGGTGTGTTCCCATCCTATAGCAGGTAAATCACTGAACTTGACAAAGTTTTCAAGCGTTAATTCTAGACCGGCGTTCTTGACTTTTTCTCGTATAGCTGTTCCTCTTTCAGTACCATAGCTGCGAACGGCCTCGAGAATGAGCCTTTTACCTTTCTTGTCACCAAATTCATTGACTAGTTTTTTTGCAAAGTGGTAGAAGAGTAATCCGACTTGGTTGCCTAGTTGGCGTACTTGTTTCATACATTCTTTTTCAGAAATCATGTCCTTCATCAGGCATACACCCTTGTTAACCTGGTATTGTCTTGTATTTTGTGTTTGAGGGTATTCTTTTCTTTTGGATGTTAAAATTCTTCTTTTAAACGGAAAGCTTTATATCGTAGAACAAGAGTATGTTCTCACTACTTGAGAAAACCCAGACGATTCTTGTACCCGAATTAAACGCACGTGTCTGTCTGGTCCTCGCGGGGGAATCACAACCAACAAGACCTAGTCACATCTTGTGAACTCTTGTTGTGAGCCCCAATCGTGAGTCCGCCTTTAATACCAAGCAGACCAAAGCTATCATCGGGAACACGAACGAAAAAACAGCAAATCCTGGTAGATATGAATGAGTCGCTTCAGTCGGATGCTGGGGTTCAAAGATGCCTCGCCTAATGTCACACGTCTCGCGTCAATTGTATTACTGTTAGGTTCAACTTGGTCCATCGCATTTCAAATCTCAACAACTTTTTGGATGATTTCAATTGCTACAGCCCTTGGTGGTGGCGATTACATTCTTGGTATGGGAATGATTGGTTTCCTTGTAATCGTTCGAATTGCTGTACAGACATTGCTTGACTATCCAACAGGAGGAATTGGTGATTGGATTGGTCAACGATGGATCCTGGCTGGCGCTCTTGTGTGCTATGCCTTAGCGTTCTGGTTAACGTCAACCGCTACTGTTTCTACGCCTTTCATTATTTTCGTGATAATTTATGCATTAATGGGTCTTGGTGCATCGCAAGAGAGTGGTGCGATGCCCGCGTGGTTTGATAACAACTACCGGGTCGCGATGCCCCAAGATAAAGACAGGAAACAATATGGCGTGTTCTGGTCACGGGCGGGAATGATGTTTCAACTTGTTTCAACATTAATCCTAATTCCTGGTAGTATACTCGCCCTTATATTCAATGAGGCCTGGGTATTCCAAGTCCAGGCGATTATCTTCATTGCCCTTGCTGTCATGACTTTGGTATTTATCCGGGATCTTCCTGGAGCACGGAAAAAGGAGAGCGAACATGGAGGGTTCAGAGAATATGGGCGGTTACTTAAAGACGGTATCAAATTTGTGGGTTCTTCTCGGTTCGTCACGTTGACGATGCTGGGTGAAATGCTTATGTGGGCTATAGGCATTGTTTGGTGGGAGATACTCCTCTTTCCTTTATACTTCGGGTATCTGCTGAGTAATGTCGCTGTAGCCACGTTCAGGACTTCAATGTTCGCACCGATGGTCGTCAGCCAGGAGCGGAGTGGCGTTATATCACAACGTTTTGAACCGAAGAAATGGATTCCTCGGTTCCGGTTCATTCAGTTTGGCAGTATGGCATTCTTTATGTTGCTAATGGCGATTACTGCAATCTTTCCTCAACCCACCGTTGCAGCCGCATTCATCACGGTGTACATTCCCTTTACTGCAGCTCCTTTCATGACCTTACCTTTGGCATCCATAGTTCCAGTGATTCTCATCTGGGTCCTATTCGTAGGGACTGATACTTTAGGACGAATTGCTGGGGTGCTCACTGGTCGGATTATGGTAGATGTTTACCCGAATCGGATTCGTAATTGCATGTATTCACTCCAACCCACTATTGCAATGTTGCTCTCGATCCCTTTCATCATTCTCTTAAGCCAGCTGTTAGCATTTCTTCCGTTTCTAAAATTCCCCATCGTCTTCACGATTGCAGCTGGCGTTGCCTTGGCAGGAGCCATGCTCATCAGACAGGGCTTCAAACATCCGATCCCACGAGATGAATCGATTGAAGAAGAAATTGGAAAAGTCAGTGATGAAGTACGCAAGGTTCCTGCAGTCGAAGTGCCTGAGATTCCGGTTCCAGTTGAAATTCCTGCTCAGACTGCTACAGAGCTTCCAGCTGAGATCCCATCTGATGTTACATCAACACACCACGAAGAATTCAAAGAGCCTCTCAAATAGAAAAATCGCCCAACACTTGTGACGGAATCTTCATTGATTTTCTTCCACAATATCATTGGGAGATTTTGGTGAGGTCCAAGGTGTTCGTCTGGGCCAATTCGGAACAAAGCGTTTGTATCGGTGATATTCCTCTCCGAATCGATGCTCCAAATCAGGTTCTTCTCTTGTAATAAACCAAATATGATTCATTATCCAAAGGAAGCCACACCACAAAAAAATCGGACTGAACCCGAAGATAATCGCTTCTCCCAGCAACACTAGCAATACCCCTAGAATCATTGGATTCCTCATATAGCGATACAAATTTACGACAACGAAGTGTTGTGTGGGCGTCTTTGGTGAAAGAGTTCCCTTTCCGACGGTGGCGAAAGCTCGGATGGTTTTATACATCATGATGATGCCGATTGTCGTAGGAAAAAGCCCCACATGAATTGAGAAGGGTGTAAAGGAATAAAGGAACAGCCACGGCAAACCGATCCAAATTGAAAAGAACAGGAATAAAAATGGAGCCACTACTAAAACCATGAAAGGTAAGTTCATGATGGCTTGGAAGCGTTCCCTACGAGATACAGATACAACCCAATCACTTTCTTCAGATTTCAAAACTTAAAAGGCTTAGACTCCAAGAAGACTTTGAGGTGAGAAATGTGTCAAAACTCGAAGTTGAAGATTTTCGTAGCCAATTTGCCTTCGGGCTAGCCAAGCAATATCAGGGGATGTGGATCATGCTTCGCCAGGGCATCGAGAAAATCCCCGATGATCAATGGAGATTTGGAAAGGACAAGTGGTTTTACTCCCTCCGCGTCTATCATATCATCGAAACTGTGGAGTTCTATGCTCGAGATACTCACGAGGGAATGGAATGGGGAAAACGCTTAGGGAAGGTAAACTGGTGGGAAGAAATAAGTGCCGAAGCAGCGTCTCTGTTGATCACCAAAAAGGCTGCTTTGAAGTATCTCGCTGAAATGGAGAAAGAAATCATTAAATTACTCAAAGTTTGCTCTGATGAGGATCTTCTGAAACAAGATGGGTTCCATTGGTTTTCGTCAATCTTTGAAAAACTCCTCTATTGTCTTCGACACAGTATTTTTCACGTTGGTGAACTGGCCTTTGCTCTTCACGGGCTTGAGTGTGAGCGTATCAAATGGTCCTGAGTTTATCTATTACTGATATGGATTGGATTTGAATGGACGAGTATTATGAATCGAACAAACGCCGTTGGAACGAGCTCGTAGCAATTCATGCACAATCCGAAGAATATGATTTGGACGGGTTCTTGGCAGGTAAATCTAGTTTGCACCAAGTTGAGTTAGATGCACTAGGTGATGTTTCGGGAAAAAGTCTCCTTCACATGCAATGTCATTTTGGTCTCGACACGATCAGCTGGTCACGACTAGGCGCGAGGGCGACTGGTGTGGACTTTAGTGATACCGGAGTCGAGTTCGCCCAAGAACTCGCGAAACGAGTGGGCACAGATACACGATTCATCTGCAGCAACATCTACAACCTTCCTCAGGTTCTCGATGAAAAATTCGATATCGTATTCACGAGTTTTGGAGTCCTCTGCTGGCTCGGAGAAATCAAAGCTTGGGGTCAAATCATTGCAAAATACCTGAAACCAGGAGGAGTCTTTCTAATTGTTGAAGGGCATCCAATTCTTTGGGTGTTTGATGCTGACCATCCCACTGATTTGCAAATTAGGTATACATACTGGCATACTAGGCAGCCCATGCAGTGGGATGCTGATAGAACCTATGTCGAAACTGATGCCAAACTGAAAAACATTGTGACGTATGAATGGCAGCA
>JBHLNC010000181.1:0-4774 GCA_048937435.1 Promethearchaeota archaeon
TTGTCCACTCATGATTGATTACCTGCCTCAGCTATCGTAGGGAAGCAATTAAAAAACCTTTTTGACTTGCTTCTTGTATGGGCTGGATTATATCTTGAATCCCTTCACCAATTTGAAGTACATCCAAAGTAGCAAAGAACTGCTAGACGTAGCCTTTGCTCGTGCTTCGAAACTGACCTTGCCCAAGTCGAAAAAACCAGCCCACGTACGGGCTAGAGACAGAGAAATAGCTAAATTAAAAAAAGTTAATGAGGTTCTAACTTCTCGACTTGAGGGAATTGTCTCACGGTTTCCTAATTTTGATGAAATTCATCCTTTTTATCGTAATCTTGCTGATACCGTTGTTACAATCGATGAGATACGGCAGGCGCTCGCGTCAGTATCATCCGCTACTCGAATTATTAGTGGAATAATCCAAGAGAGTATTCGAAAATTACGAAAAGCGGAATCGCCATCTGAAGCACGTAAGTTGAGATCTGCGAGTTATGGTAGAATCTCTTCGGTAATAAAACGCATTAAGCCCCGTCTCGCAGTCATCCGACAAGCGGCTTTAGAATATCGTAGATTTCCCTCAATCAATCTAGAGCTACCAGTTATTGTTGTTGCGGGTTATCCTAATGTTGGTAAAAGCTCGCTTGTTGCACTACTTTCCTCCGCAACGCCGGAAATTGCAGAATATCCTTTCACTACAAAAAAAATTAGTGTGGGTCATATTCCGCTGGATTCAGAAGAGGGACAAATTCTCGATGTTCCCGGACTTTTAGATAGACCGATGGTGAAAAGAAATCCGATTGAACAAAGAGCTATTGCAGCAATTCAATATTTGGCGGACACCATAATTTTCCTTATTGACCCAACGTTGAACTGTGGTTATGAACTTTCCAGCCAAATTGCATTACTTCACGAAATAACCAGTTCTTTCCCTAATTTTGACATATTTCCAATATTGAATAAAGGTGATATTGCTTCAAAAACTGAAATTATGATTGCTCGCGATTCCATTGATAGGTCTGATATTCCCGTGATTAGCACAGTGACAAAGGAAGGCGCGATACAGGCTTTCCAGAATGTTGTTATTCAGTCTGAGAAGGTTCAGGAGAAGCTCCGCCTCCTTCAAAGCCGATCCCTTTGACTGAGATATGTGCAGGGGCACCTATTTCGCCTTTCACATTGAATTTGATATTGAGGAAGTTTTCTACAACATGAATGTTTGTTATAGTATGCATAGCGAGTTCAGAAACAAATAGTGAGGATTCACCTTCAGCTAGCGCGATATAGGGGATGATCATATCAGCTTGGTAAACATCGACTGGAGCAGATGTTTTCAGCGCTTTAATCAATGAGGTAGCCGCTTGTTCACCAACTACTTCAGCCTTCAGCTTCCGCTGACCGAGAGCATCTGCTCCTATTATGCGATTTTTTTGCTTGTTAGTCCATAGGCTGATGCCACTTCCTGGAGACAGCGTATCTGAGCTGTGTTCGATTTCAATGGTTTCGATGTGATAGCCTCCTTGTGAGAGCGTATTTGTAGCCGCTTTTGCTTGTCGTTCAGCCACATGACGAGGTAAAGACCCGCAGTGAGATAGGCCAAAAATCTTGGGAGCGTCTTGAGCTTTCTTCAAGCATAGGGCGGTTAGTTTGTTTATAGGAAAAAGAGTGGTGTTGATGCGACCTCCACCTCGTGGATAGTAACCGCGTTTTTCGATTTTCATTATGCCTTGATAGTTCATTTGATGTAATCGAGGGAGTAATACATGTTGTAGATATTCTATGGGAGGGCTCCAAGCGACATTGGTGCCCCCGGAAAGTTGGGCACGGACGGGTTGTTCACAATAGGGCGCAATAATCATGATACCTTGCAATACAAGTGTAATCGCCCCTGCCGTGCCGATATCAACTGTAAGCTGCCCTCCTTTGCGGTTTTGGGGAATGAATTCGATTCGGGTTGAACCAACGTGCGTTCCTTTTACTTGAGCACGTGTTAGTTCTTTGACAGCTAAAATTCCATGAAGATGTTGAGGGCGGAGTCCTGGTGTTTTCCTCTTAGCCCGGATTTTTTCGACAACCACTGTTTTCCCTAAAACCGCTCCAAATGCAACAGCTGAGCGGAGAATCTGACCTCCGCCCTCAAGAACCGAGCCATCAATTTCGACAACCATTTTTCCGTCACTGAAATTGCTTTAGGTTATTAAGAACTGTGAATATCACAGTTTTTATTTAATTCTGTAACCTACTTGCTTCAAATGGTCACAGAATATGGGTGTAACCCCACACCCTCTATCCCGTCCACCGCGAAGGCTTCTGGGACTGCTTTTCGTCCGATATTATAGGCCAAGAATTGCTCTGCATTGAGTAAGCAGTGGGATTTAAGGGGAAGAGAGAGAAGCAGATAAGGGGGTACAAAATGGACCAGTAGGATTCTTAGAGTTAATGTCACGCCTTTGTTATCTTTATGTAAGGGTTTTATGAGCAAATATCGAAAATGACTAATATTCTCAGATTATACTGGTTGAATTGAAGTGCATATGCAATGACAAGAATTGGTATTAGTACAGTGCAGGTTCATCCGAATAAATGGCTTGCGTTGGCTCTTGAACAAAAAGGTGACAAGCTTGTCGCCTGTACTTCATCTCAGAATTCTGCGCATGATGCAGAAAATAGCCTAAAAGGAACCCTCCGACGGCTTAAGCGATTAAAAGAGTTGGATGAGTCATTCAAATCTTCTAGAATGGATGAGATAGGTAACAGGCTTGGTAAGCTCTCAAATGGGAAAGGCCACCCGTTTAGTCTTGAAGAAATTTCACAGAAAAACTGGTCTCCAGTACGTCTATCTATCTCAAAACAATTATTACAGGTAAAAAAAGGGAACGTTATCTCTTATGGAGGATTAGCAAAACTCTGCCAATCTTCACCTCGTGGAGTGGGATCTGTGATGCGAAGTAACCCTGTTCCGTGGGCCATTCCTTGCCATCGAGTCATTCACTCCAATGGAACTCTAGGAAAACTGGGAGGAACTACTAGCGGTACTAAAGAGAAAGCAAGGATTTTACAAGCAGAAGGAGTGCCCTTCAAGTCTAATGGAACTGTACAAAGAACAGCAATTCAAAAGTAGGTGCGACAATTTTGGGGCGACCAGGCTTGTTCATTGGGAGATTTCAACCACTTCACAATGGACATGTACACGCCTTGAAAGACGTTTTTGCGCAAGAAGAACAAGTTATACTGGTTATTGGAAGTGCGCAGGCTTGTTATACGCCAGATAATCCGTTTACGGCTGGAGAGCGCGTCATGATGTTAGAAAGTGTTTTAGGAGAATTAGAGGTTCCATGTTCGCGTTTTCAGATTATTCCGGTTCCTGATATCCATAATTACCGAAAGTGGGTGAACCATGTAAAACAGTATGTGCCGCCATTTGGTATAGTGTACACAGGATCAGAAACGACCCACCAATTATTTTCTGAGCAAAATCATCAAGTTAAGGAGATTGTTTTACGTAAAAAAAAGACACTTTCTGGTACTGAAATAAGGCGACGGATGATTCAGGGAGAAGATTGGGAATCTTTGGTTCCTCGAACAGTCTTGAAATTAATCCAGCAATTCGATGGTGTTCACCGAGTCAGGTCGCTTTCTTTTTAGTTTCAGATTGTCCTACAATTTCGAGAATTCTTTGGAAGATTCCTTTTCGCCGATCTTGCGATGAACGATAAAGACGTTCAACGATTAATTCTGGAGTGGATTTTGCGATTTTGCCAAATTCAGGAGATCGATTGACCATTAAATTGAGTTGAGAATCTAAACCTGTGGCCTCAATACCATCCACACGGATGGGTACTCGCGCCATTTGAATAATATCTTCTGCTAGATGAGAGACGAATATTACACAAGAATTCGAATTTTCTGAAAAAAGTTCGAGAATTGCAGCAACCACTTTTGCTGCAGCACCCGGTTCAGTGCTTGCTTCCCATTCATCGAAGAGGGCAAGTTTAGATGCGTCACTTAGTACGATATTTGCCAGATTAGTCAATGAGGATTCAAAAGCTCCAGCAGATAGCATACCAGTCGCTTTTGCATAGTAATACAGTTCGTCAAAGATACCAACCTCTGCTTGAGAAGCAGGTACTAACATACCCATCTGCGCCAGAATAGCGATTTGTATCACATTTTGCAGTAAACAGCTTTTTCCTCCACTATTGGCCCCTGAGAGTAAAACCACACGCTCTCCGGATGTTAGTTCAGGTGTCCAGCTATTTTGCCCAATTGTATAAGACACTGGAACGACTTCGAACTTGCCTGATAATGCTTCATGTGTGAGAAAGAGGTTTCGACCATTTTGAAATGCTAATCCAACTCCGTTCTCCTTTACTTTCGGAACTGATAGTTGATAGTCCCTTGCAAATTGTCCAATTGCTTGAAAAACGTCGAAGTCCAGTAATGTCTGCACAGCATCTTTGATTATTTTATCAAAATGCTCAAGTTTAGAAGCTACTTTGGTTTTCAAGCGGTGTTCTCGAGCATGCATAGCGCGTCTTAAGTTGTTTTGTAGATTGCTTGCGTGTTGACGGTTGGCTTGGATTGGCAATGCAAGACTTTGTGAAAATATTCCATCAACCCATTCGAGTTCATTTCTTTCAAGTTGTAATAAGCGAGCCAGATGATCCTCAGAATTTTGCAGAGCTGATATTAATATTTCAAAGACCTGAGGAGGTAGATATTGGCGAAGTTGTTCTGCACCAATGGATTCGGCTGTGGATGCTTCAAGAATGCTGATAATTTG
>JBHLNC010000182.1:0-4773 GCA_048937435.1 Promethearchaeota archaeon
CTGAATGTTTTATATTGACAGAGACTAGCATCAAACTAATCGTTTGGACTTCGAAGTGCGTGTGGTTGGATTCACTTAGCGATTTACTAGCGGTGTTATGATTAGTTATTTAAAACTCTTCTAAATCGTACCTGCCCTTGTCATGGAAATCAAACGAGTTAAGGCACAGAAGTAGAATTTATTCTCAAATTTACCTATCAAAAACAATTTGAGGAAAGTAATTACTTCAGCTAAGATTTCGTAATTTCTGGAATTATTCCTTGATTAAGTAATTAGTTTCTTAAGAGAAGTCTCAGTATTTGTTATTCTATACACTGTTCTCGTTGTGTTTGTATGAGGGAACCAAAGTATTGGGGTACATGGGAGGGTCGTGTTTGTAGAGCTATTGCTGAGTTCGGTCCGCTGATGTGGGAGGAAATTCGTGATATTACTGGATTATCTAAAGATTCGTTGGATAGTGTTTTATCCAAGATGTCCAAGAAGAAAGACATTGAGCGTAGATACGATGAGTATTGGCTTGAAACTAATCTATATTTAGATTATCTGGATTTTCTCGATTTGCAAGATGAGCTAGAAGAGCGAAAACAGGTTAGGAAAACAAAAAGGCCAACTGTGAAATTTTCTAGTTCGGAGCAGGAAGAATTAGTTAAACAAATTGATCAATGGAGAAAAGAAACACCCAAATTAAATTTTTCATTAGACCTTCAACACTTTTACTTGACGGGTGGAGATCTTGAAGATTTTTCAAAGAAATTCATTCGAAAAGCACGCCAAGAAGTCTTGGTCGTGAATCCATTTGTTCAGAAATGTAACTTGAGTGACACTTTTCGTGAAGTAGCAAAAGAAGGAAAAGCAGTCCTACTTATTACACAGCCTCCATCAGCTGACAGGATTGCATACACGAGAGAGTTAAAGGAAAAATATCATGCAAGTCTTCGTCACGCAAAAATCAAGCCTATTGAGAACAACTTTACTCATGCAAAAATCATTGTTATTGATCGAAAAATCGCGATTATATCATCGATGAATTTCACTCCTGCATCAACATCTGGGCAATCTTGGGAAGCTGGCATTGTCACAATCCACACACCTGTTGTTGAAAAGGTCGTTGACTCGATTATGAAGCTTAAAGAGGAATACGAGTCAAAGCAGCGTTGATTTAATCTTTATCGAGCTGTAAAGGCAGTCAAAGAAATCAAGCGGGTTAAGGCACAGAAGTAACTGGAATCTTCTTTCAGAAATGGAACAATTTTAGGTTACCTGAAGGATAGAGGAGTTTGAGGCACAATTAATGCTCTTTGTGCTCTATCAATACATGTTTGGTTTGGGATTTGGGGTCTTTTTGATTGGAACCCTACTCCTAACGCTGTTATTTGATAGTTTGGTGGGGATTGAGTACTGTCGGTTTTTGCGCAATTATAGTGTAATGAATTGGTTTGGAAATTATCCTGTAAATCGTTTGGGACAAGTGTTGGTACTCGCAATATTCCAACTATTCCTTTCACTCATAGTATGGATTTTACTCGGTTTGTTTGTTCCTATTGACCCCTGTTGTTGGTCGTTTCCTTACTCAGATCTTTTTTCTGTGGGATTCTATTTGACTAGTATAATTATCACGTTTTTCATTATTAATTGCACTTGGTTGCTCTACCTTCTTTTGCTGAGTGTTAGATATTCGAAACAATTCTGATAATATTGAGTGGGAAAAGGGAGTGAACCAGAATCATTTTCTAATAGGTAGATTCTACGGTTACTTGGTAGGTGGAGGATTTGGAGGCGTAATCGTTGCTCTATGTGTGCGATTTTTGCATTTGGGGTTTGGGATTTGGTATCTCCTTTCTTGGAACTTTACTCTTAACGTTGTTCTTTGACTGGTTAGTTAGGGTAAAGACAGGTAGGTTGGTAGATAAAATTGCTGAGAAGAGTTGGTTAGAAGATTATTTGGTTAAGCGTTTGCAGCAAGTAGTAGTGCTCGCGGTGATTCAGTTTATTCTGTCTATCATTTTTCGGACATTATTTGGCATTTTATATGAAATCCAATATCCAAGTACAATGATAATTACCCAGTATCATCCGGAGGATTACTTAGCTTCGATCTACATGATGCTCTATGCAAATGGCGCCGTATTAGCGTTTGTTGACGTTAATAGTGCGTGGGGGCTATACGTTCTTTACAAAGGTCTTAAACCTCTGAAAGAGTTCTGATTACATTGAGTTACACGATGTAATGGGATTATATTTCGGTGAGTCTTTGGGAACGTTAGGCTACCATTCTTTCTTTGGCGATAAGTCCTCCGATGAGGGCGAGGAGTCCGGGGATGGCTCCCAACAGGATGATGATGGTATAGATATCCGGTACGGGGGTTCCGGTCAAGAGGTAGGAGAAGTAGCCGGGTAAGAGGCCGCAGAGAATGATTGCGATGATTCCAGTAATGATGAGGCCGATTTTGAGTTTGCTGGGTTTGATGAGGAAGATGATCCAGAGGATGAAGAATATTGTGCCAGCTAGGATGCTGAGGGCGAGTGAGCCCATAAGGTTGCTGGCGAGGACTAATTGTGGGTCGAGGGGGTCGAAGACAGCTACCAATGCTATGCCTATGAGGTAGATGATGAATAAGAAGATGAAGAAGATGTTGTAAATGAGTTGGATGATAATTCCAAAGATGACCAAAACGCGTGAAGCATTTCGTTCTGCCACCATTCATAACCTCCATAAGATTGAGTGGCAGGAGGTATGGACTTGTGAGCTATTAAATACAACAGTAGCATGGGTATAGACTTCACAAAAAGGATATTTCGGTTACTCTTGAATCCCTGGATTCAGATCTTCTTTGTTCCAATGGATATGAGATTTCGACTTTGATGTGGATTAAAGGGTCGTTCGTTGTAGTCTTGGTAGAAGACCAGATGCTTGAAACCGGCTTCGTGTAAGACTGATTTAATTATTGGTTTGCTGAGCTGTAGTACTTGTTGTGAGCTGAGTGTCGGTTGCCAACCTGATTCGGTTCGGGTGATGCCTAAAAAGACAAGAAGTCTGGACTCATCCGTTTTTTCTGGTTCAAAGAATCGAGCGAATACTACTTCTTTCCCATCTTTTGTTTGCCCTGATTTCAAGGGGAAAAAGCGGAATCCTGTTTGGCGGATTTCTTCAAAATTTAGTGTCTGAGAAACGAACAAGCCGCCATCTATGAGTAGTTGATGGATATCGGTGAGTGTGTGTTGTACGTCAGTTAAGGTGGGAAGAAGAGCTAATGAGTTTCCTAGGCAAATGATGAGGTCGAATGGACATTCGAGGAGCGCTGTCATCTGACGCATATCAGCAAGAAAAAACTGAGCGACTACTCCCTTTTCCTTAGCGTGGTGTTTGGCAGCTTCAATCATTGGGGGACTCAAATCAAGTCCTGTCACTTCATGGCCTTGAGCGGCGAGCGCGACAGCATGTCGACCGCTGCCACAAGCTAAATCGAGGATTCGGGCGTTGGAGTTATTTCGAATTATCTTGGAAAGAAAAGGGATTTCACGTGCCAGTCGCTGTTCCCAGTCGATGGCTTGATCATAGATTAAAGCGAGATCTTCGAAGACAGGCATTCTCATCGACTATATTCGTTCATAGGTTTTTCTAGGTTGATTACATACTACTGACCTTCTTTACCACTTCGGCGAACTGGTAAACTTCAGTATAGGTGTTGTAGAAGGGCGTAGGAGCGACTCGAATAACATCGGGTTCACGCCAATCACAGTAGATACCAGCTTGAGTGAGATGATTGAACAGCTCCTTCCCATTTTGGTGCGTGCGAATAGAAAGCTGGCAACCTCGGTAATTGGGATTGCTGGGAGTGAGAATGGAAAACTGGTCACTTCCAATTTCGTTGAGAAGAAATTCGAGGTATCCTGTTATTTTCACTGATTTCTCCCGTAGTTGGGTCATGGTTGTGGCATCGAAAAGTTTCATTGAGGCATCCAAGGGAGCCAGAGCTAAGGGTGAAATACAGCTGATTTGCCAGCCACTAGCCCCCACAATTGGGTCAATATCTGGACGCATGAGAAACCGATTTTCCAGTTTATTACCCCACCAGCCTTCAAAACGGGGTAAATCAGAAGCTAGCTCATGTTGTTCATGAACAAAGCAACCCCCCGGACCAGCAGGTCCACCATTCATGTACTTGTAAGTGCACCACACGGCGAAATCCACCTTCCAATCATGAAGCTTTAGGAGTATGTTTCCTGCTGCATGGGCCAGATCATAGCCAACAACACATCCATATTCATGACCGAGTTGGGCAATATGGGCAAGATCAAAGGCTTGTCCCGAATAATAGTTCACTCCGCCAAGGAGGATCAGTGCAGTAGAGTCCCCCTCGTTTTCCAACACCTGCAGGAAATCATCGTTGTGCAGGGAGGATTCACCAGGTTGCGCCTTAACCTCAATCAATGCATCGACAGGATCGATTCCATGGAACCGCATTTGGGATTTGATGGCGTATTGGTCACTGGGAAACGCCTTCTGCTCTATTATCACCTTGTATCGAGATGCTGTTGGGTGGTAAAAGGAAACCAGCATGAGATGAAGGTTGACCGTCAACGAATTCATGAGTACAACTTCTGTGGACTGTGCTCCCATGATACGTGCAACGCTTTCTCGAACCGCATCCTCATATGACACCCATGGACGAGTACCTTTGCTGTAGGCTTCCATTCTGTTAGCCTCACGGTGACTGATAACGATGGAGCCACCGGTACTGATACGGTAGTGATTGAGGTAAAAGAAGCTCC
>JBHLNC010000183.1:0-4745 GCA_048937435.1 Promethearchaeota archaeon
GTTCAGATGGTTCCTGTCGGAACTAGTTTTTATTTTGAAGATTTTACCAACAACAGTCTAGAAGATGCTCTGGTTTCCGATGCTCCAGGTTGGGGAACAGGTGTTGTCACCAATCAACGACAATTGTCGATATCTCAACTGGATTTCTATAGTACGACTCCACCAATCGTTGACGTAGCTGTTCAAGGAAGAAAAGTATACGCCACTGGGTTGAATAACACTGGTTGGTTCTATTCAGTATTCTGTTTCAACATCACCGACCCTAATAACATTGAATATATGAGCCACCGAAATTCAGTCAATGGTCTTCTCACGGGTGATGTTGATGGTGATATTTACTACAATGGAGGAAACTCTGGTGGTGGATGGATCGGTTTGTACAATGTCAGTAATCCATATCATCTAGGTGGTGCTGCCTTCATCATAAGCATTGCAACTGATGGTCCAGTTACTGATGTTGAAGCACAAGGTCGATTCCTATATGGCACAGTTTATCAATCTGCGAGCTCACAGGGTCTGGCTGTGGTGGATGTTACTGACCCAACTGCTCCATTTCGCATCCCCAACACAATTACCTTCGATGAGGCTCTAGGTCTTGATGTTGTTGGTGACCTTGCTTATGTAGCTGATGGCACTCACGGAATTTTCGTCATGAATGTATCCAACCCCAACAATATCCCTGGTGCCATTGGTTCTGTCAATACTCCGGGTAATGCTACAGATATCCTCGTTGATGGATTCCTTGGTATTGTCGCTGATGGACCTGCTGGCGTGCACTTTGTCAATCTAATTGACCCCACCAATCCCACAATCATAGGCACAATTGACACACCGGGTGAGGCACGCCGCCTAGCCCTCCAAGGCAATACACTCTTTGTTGCTGATGGAGCCGGTGGTGTTTCCATTATTGACCTTAGGCATCCCTATTATCCTCAAGTAGTTGCCGAAATTGCCCTGCCATACACCTGGGATGTCGACCTCTACGGTGGCATTCTAGTAGTTGGAACTGATGACGGAATCTACACCTATCAAACTGGGTTAGGATTAACCGGACTCCCAGTTGTCGGATCCTATGCTGGTGGCTTTAACTACTGGGATGTCGTCGTGCGGGGTAATGTGGCTTATGTTGCTGCCAATGAAAGTGTACTCTTCTTCAACGTTCAAGATCCGGCAGACCCAGTCCTACTGAATAACACCTACGTTCCTGGAGCCTTCTTCCGAAGAGTGGAACTTGATGGTGACTACCTTTACGCAATGGATTACAACTCAGGACTCTATATCTTCGATGCCTCAGATCCAGCCAATCCCATTCTCGTACATAACTGGGGAGGTGCTGGTGCACTAGATGTTGATGTGGTGAGTGGCGTTGCCTATATCGCTGCTGGCCCCGCTTGGGGTATTCAGATATTTAACATGTCAAATGTCAGGACACCGATCTTCATAACTCAGATTCTAGGTGTTGGAAATGTGACAACCGTTCAAGCGCAAGGTCCTCATCTATACTTCGCCTCCGATATTGGAGGTGCAGGAGTTTGCTTCTATATCTACGATATCTCAACAATTAGCGCTCCAGTACAACTCAGTGCTGCATTTACAACCGGTCTTTTCTATGACATCTTCGTCGATGGTGACGTCATCTATTCCGCAGATACCAATTGGCCAATTGTATGGAATGCAACCAATCCATATAATGCCTTCTTCAACGGTGCATCAGGTTGGCTATTTGGTAATCAAACCTATGCCGCTGCAGGCTTTGGTGCTTACATGCTAAGTAATGACCATCATCTAGGTCTCACAGTCATTGATGCCCGAAACATTAACGTCATTTCATATCTGAGTAATCAACCCGCTGTCACCGACATCATGCAAATCGAAGTATATGGAGACTACGCATTTATAGCAACTCACGATTCCCTCGATGTTGTCCATCTCTACCGTAGTGCTGCTGGGACTTACCAAGTGGGCACAGATATCTCACAATCACTCCAAGTTTCCACTACAACCGAACTCATTGTCAATGCGACACTTGATTTCGGTGCATATGTCCTTACGGGAACGAGCATTACGTTTGCCCTTTCAGCTGATGGTGGGATGCACTGGGAAACCGTCACACCTGGTGTTGAACATGTCTTCATGTATCCTGGGTATGACCTTCGATGGGCTGCTAACCTCTCAACAAGCCATCCGGATCAAAGTGTACATCTCTATGAAGTTACAATTACCTACGACCATACTGTAGTGGGTCCGGGTCCTTTTCCGCCTGAACTACTCATTGCTCTGATTGCTGCGATAATTATCATCATAGTGATTATCATCGTGGTTATGCTACTTCGTCGACGTAAATCTGGGGAACGGTAATCCTGATTCCCCCATTCCTCCTTTTTTTAAAAAAAATCCTTTTTTAAAGAGCTAGCAATCGGCTTTTTATCTCGAAAGCGAGATGTCGTAAAGCAAACGCAAGCAAATTATGGCGAATTCGATAGTAATCCGTTTTTCCAAGAGTAATGTCAAAGAGCACTTTTTTTATCCAGTTTGATCGACGGGCTAACTGGAAAAATCCATGAAGGTATCTGTGGACTAAATTGGTCACTGTCCAGCTAGTTCTGATTTCTTCTCCAAAACATCTACGTGCTTTCCAGGTATATTCTGAAAGTATTTGCTTCGTGAAGTGTTTGTTATTCACTGCTTTGATTGCTGTTTTGGCTGCGAGAAATCCACTTTCCAGGGCATAACATATTCCTTGACCTGTAAATATATCAACCAAACCTGCGGCATCACCCACAAGAAGAATCCGATTGGTTGTTTCTAGTACAGGTTGTTCCAAGGCAAGTAACATGCGACCACGAATTTTTGGGATTGAAAAAGGAGGCAATCCATGTCGTGCTGTAAACATTCGTGCAAGTCCACGTATTTGCTTCGGAACGTTATCTAAATGTTTAGCCAACCCTCCTACTCCCAATGATAGACTGTCTTTGCGAGGAAAGACCCAGAAATAGCCAAAGGGGATATTTAGGAACCAGAAACAAACAATTGAAGGGTCAAGAACGGTTTTCCATAGACTTGGTGAAATCGGTACATCTACTTCCAGTGCGATACCTAATCTATCTGGGTTCAAGGGTCTGCGAAGGCCTGAAAGGCGTCCAACCGTACTTGTCACACCATCCGCACCTATCATCAAATGCGATTCGAAAACGCCTTTTTCAGTTGAAACGATTATTCGATCATTAGAGCTTTCTAGCTGTTGCAAAGCACAAGCGTCAACGAAATGGGTTCCAACATCCCTGGCTTGTTTTACTAAATAATGGTCAAACTGATTACGTCTTACTGTATAACCGAGGGGTGTGGAGGAACGATAAACAAAGGGTTTCTGATCTGGTCCCATAAACTCAAGACCTGTTAGCACTTGCTCTATCTGATTTGCTGGAAGTTCGATTCCAGCTATTCGGAGGACGTTCGTTGATCGAACTGAGATTGCGCCACCGCAAGGAACCTCACGCGGAAATGTGGCCTTATCGAGAAGTAGCACATCTAGTCCAGCTTTTGCACACATATATGCGGTTATAGACCCTGCCGGCCCGGCTCCTGAGATGATAACATCATACATCAGTCAGGTAACCTCGCAAACCTTCTTAGATGTGACAATTGTATCTTCCAAGCCTGCTTACATTATAAATAAGCTCACAATAGTTAGGCTAGAGCATTCTGAAGGGACCTTTGATTAGCGCCCAAAAGACACGTAGCAATAATTCGAAGATATTAGTTTCTCTCCCATAGTGCCCCATCGGATCCTTGTTTTGTGTTGCTGCTACAAATTTCCGAATTCCCGAGTCGCGTTCACCAATTCGAATGAAGAGATTGCACCACCGTGTTAAGAAAATGCGTTGAATCAAGAGTTCAGTGTTGAATCGTCCAATTGTATTTTCCCAGCGGGTCTGGTATCTGTGTAGAAAGGTTTCATCGAACCGTTGGTGCTCTAAGGCTTCAGCGATAGTTTGTGCAGCAAGTTGACCACTGACCATGCCAGGCACAATTCCTGCTCCTGTTGAAGGCGATACGAAGCCTGCAGCATCACCGACCAATAATATGCGATTTCGTTGTGTAATTTCAATTGGTCCAACTGTTGGACAGATTCCCGCTTCAACGCCAGTTAGGGTAGCAGAATCAGGTAACATTTCTTTTTCTTTGAGAAGATGTACTAAGAGTCGAAAGTAATCAATTAACCGGATTGGTGTATTAGCAAAACACCCCAGGCCTACGTTGATATGATGGGCTTTGGGAAATACCCATGCATAACCAGGAATTTGGTTGAATTGTAGGAATAGGTGGATTGGACGGTGTGGTCCATATTTGTCTAAAATATATGCTGGCTCAACAGAAAATTCTTTGACAACCGTCTTACAGATCTCATGAGATTGCCAACCAGAATGTATTCCACTAGAACGCCCCACAATGCTTGTTGCACCATCAGCGCCCACAACGACTTTTGCTGTCAAACTTCGCTTATCACTCAATTCAACGGTGACCTGATGTTGTTCTGATTTCACGTCGATAACTCGACTACGGGTTCCTATTTGTGTCCCTGCCTGTTGGGCAAGACCAACCAAATATGCATCAAAGGTTTCCCGAAGAACTCCCAACATCCGGGTACGTCCACCGACCTGATAGCGCAGATCAGGAGAATGAAGAATTCCTTGATGACTCTCACTTTCTACAAAATAGGCTTCATTTCCTTGGAGGTATGGGAA
>JBHLNC010000184.1:0-4745 GCA_048937435.1 Promethearchaeota archaeon
CAATTACTCTCTTCCAAGAATTAACAAATCGAGGAATCACCATTGGGCTTTTTCCCTTTACACCAATTTCTGGTACCGCATTGGTAAAACGACAGCGTCCCTCAATTAGGAGGTATCGCCGTATCCAATTAGCTCATTTCCTAATACAAAATCAACTAGCAAACCTGGACCAGATGAAATTCAATTCACCACAGAAACAACTTATGCACATTGATCTTCCATCAGAGACGTTCAGAGCGGTTATTGAAGGTGGAACGGCTTTTCAAACCTTTGGGTGCCCATCATGTAATCGTCCTTTCTTTACTGAAGATCCTAGGGGACCACTTTATAATTATCCACGTCTTCCAAATGAAACGGAAATCAAGGAAATACTCAACCAATTAGGAGGCATATTCTGAACAATGACTCAACTGTGGCGGCTCGTACGAACTGGTATTTTCAATGCATATGAGAATATGGCTATTGACCATGTATTACTTGAGGCGCTGCACAAAGAAACTGCCGCCAATACGATTCGCTTCTATCGATGGAATCCTTCGGCTGTCTCAATTGGGCGATTTCAACATCTTGATGATGAGGTAGACGTGGATGCCTGTCGTACACTCAATATCGATATCGTACGTAGAATGTCAAGCGGGGGCTCGGTATTTCATGATTTTGAAGGAGAGTTAACTTACAGTATCATTTGTCGAACAGACAACACAAAACTACCCACTGATGTTGTTGAAACCTACCAATACCTCTGTAATGGTCTGCTTAAGGGGCTCAATCGTCTTGGGGTCCATGCAAAATTTTCTTCAGGATCTGAAAACTTTTGCCCGAATCTTTTTGTGAAAAAACGGAAAATTTCAGGAAATGCACAATCACGGCGGGGAAACACCCTCTTGCAACATGGAACCATTCTTCGCCAACTTGACTTAACCAAGATGTTTGCTGTGCTCAAGGTCAACAAGGATAAAGCCGATTCAACGGTAATCGAAAGAGCTGCCCAACAATTGACATCACTCCAACTTGAACTTGGAAACCTACCTACCTTCGGACAAATAGAAGAAGCACTAATTGAAGGCTTAGCAAACACGTTGCCTGCCCGATTCTACGAAGAGGGACTAACCGACGCTGAATTACAATCGGCTCGAAAAATCGCGAAATCCTGGTATGCTAACCCCAAGTGGACACTTCAACGGGGGTTTAAACCCTGACCTCATCAACCCCCCAATCAAAAAACCTAGAACATTGGTTTAGCACGCACTCTACAGAACTTAACGATTTATTTGAGCACGCCCACAGTCTAACCAAACAACACTTTGACAATCAAATGACTATATTCAATCCTAGCTGGCAATTTCCTTCGATTTCAATAACAGGAAATCAGTGCCAGCTTAATTGCCAACATTGTGGTGGACACTTTCTCCAACAAATGCATGCCATCACTCACCCCAATAATCTTCTCACCTTCTGTCAAGACCTAGCTCAACGAAACGGCGTGGGCTGTCTCATTAGCGGCGGATGCGATTTAGATGGCAACATCCCCCTTGCTCCTTTTCTTCCTGTTCTCACAGAAATCAAAACAACAACAAGGCTGTTTCTCAATGTGCATACTGGATTTCTCACAAACTCAGAGGCAGAAGAACTAGCACATACAGGGATTGACTGTGCTTCAGTCGACATAGTAGGCGATGAAACAACACTTCACACAATATATGGGCTAAAACACCGCTCAACAACCGATTATGCAACAACCTTGCAAGCGCTCAAAAATGCTAAATTACCTGTCGCTCCACACATTTGCGTTGGGCTCAATCATGGTCAACTATCTGGTGAACTGGCTGGGCTTCAACTTATCCATTCAATTATACAACCCACGGTGCTTGTAATTATTGCCTTAATGCCTACGCAGGAAACTCCAATGGCTAACGTCAGCCCTGCTAATCCACTGGATGTAGCGAGAGTCTGTGCACTGACTCGTATTCTTTTTCCTGAATGTGAAATTGCGCTTGGGTGTATGCGACCTCGAGGTGCAGTTCGACGAGAATTAGAACAATTGGCTATTCACGCTGGAGTTACTCGTCTTGTGCTTCCTACAAAATCCACTATACAGTATCTACAGCATAATGGATACACAATTCGGACTGAGAATGCTTGCTGTGTAATGTAATTGGCGATCTGAAAATTTCAAGAGGAAATCTGAGCTAGGCTAATTCTTCTTTAGAGATTTTTACGCCCTTGGAATCAATTACAGCGATTTGAATTGAACCCCCAGAAGCGATATCTCTCCTTCGGGCGGCGTTTACCGCGCGCATCACTAATTGTTTGCCCTCTGCGACGGTCATATCCTTACGATACTCATCTTCAAGGACACCATAGGCAACAACTGATCCGCTCCCAGTTGCGGTGAAATCTTCTTCTTCCAACATGCTACCTAATGGATCCAACATGTACATGTGACCGCCTTTTTCGTCCACGCCACCTACAATCAGCATAGCAATTAAAGGAAACATCCGATTTCGAAATAGAATAGATGAGGTTAATCGGGAAATGGCTTTTACTGTAAGTTCTCGACCCTTATCCAGCGCCTCCAACTTCGCAATAGCTCGTACGCTATTAATGAGTTGTTGGGCATCCGCAACTGAACCGGAAATCGTCATGGCCGTGTGGTCAGTAATTTGTAGAATTTTTGGAGCGGTGTCGCTAGCAACAAGATAACCCATGGTAGCTTGACTCTCAGTACCAAGAATAATGCCCCCATCAACCTTGACAGCTATTGTAGTCGTATGAGACATTAAACGGTGATTATTATTTTGCTCCATGATGCTTGTACCCTCTAACAAAGTGGATGTTTGCCAACGACTAAGCCTACGAATTTAAGTCTTATTCTCTTTTTGGTTTCATATCCTTGCTCTGAAAACCAAATCTGAAGTATGACATGTCAAAACATTTTTAGCTGGGACTCTTCTCGTTCCCTTCACTCAAGTTAAGGATGAATAAGCCTTGGCATTCCGACCCGAAATTCGTACTCCTCAATCTGGTGAGCCTCGTCACGGGCGAGGTTTTAGCCTCGAAGAATTAAAAGCAGCAAAAATCAGCCTTGCCGACGCCCGATGGATGGCCATCCCAGTTGACAGGCGCCGAAAATCACATCATGCAGAAAACGTGAAAACACTTCAAGATTACGTAAAACGGATCAAGAAACTCGGAAAAGAAGAAAAGAAAGCAAAAGCGAAACCCAAGGCAGAAAAGCCTGCTCCTACGAAACCCAAAGCCATTGAAACAAACCTAACTGAACTTTCTGGCATAACAAAGAAGACCACCGAGACTTTGGTAGCCGCTGGTATTGCTAACATCCACGATCTATCAACAACTTCTCCTCGTCGCTTGGCGAGAAGAACTGATCTAAAACGTGATCGCGCCGAACGGTTAATTGAAATCGCTAAACGATATGAGCGAGAAAAGTCGAAAGCGACTCGAGAAGAAAAAGCCAAAGAACCTCAAATTAAAGAACTTAAACACCTCCCCGAAATTACACGTGATGATGTGAGAAATCTACAAGATCTGGGAGTCAAAACGCTTGACGATTTGAAGGCTGAGAATCCTCGTGATCTCTCATTACTAACGGGGATTCCGGAAACAAGAATCAAAGAATGGCGAAAAATTATCCGCGATTTGGATAAGGCATAATCTCCTCAATAATCTAGCAAATCCTTATTTTTCAAGGTAGGGCTCCCAAGGCATTGCTTGTTCAGTAGAATACCATCCGAATTCTTGATGGAGGATTGCAATTGCGCCTTGAGGGGGGATTATACCATGTTCTGTAATAATTGAATCAATGTATTCGGGAGGGGTGACATCAAAGGCTGGATTTCGGACATTCACATGTTTCCATCGTGCAAGAACATCTGGTGACACCACTTCAGAAACATCCCGCTCTTCAATCTCGATGAGTTCGCCTGCCATGGTTGCCGGACTAAATTTGTAGCTTTCAGCGGCGACAAAGACATCAACCCGTGCTTCATGGGCGGCAAGTGCCACGAAACTTGTTCCAATCTTGTTTACTACTGCACCATTCGCAGTAATCGCATCTGCGCCCACAAAGACTTTATCTGCATGGCTAATGAGATGCCGAATCGCATTATCCGTAATTATCGAACAAGGAATCCCTGCCTCATCAAGCCAAGTCGCGGTAATATGCCCCTGGTATTTTGGTCGGGTTTCAGGAACATAGACAGTAAATTGCTTTCCCATCGAATAAGCAGTCTTCAGCACACCAAAGGCTGTAGCGCTGTTACAATATGTAAAAATGATATCCCCATCGACAATTAACCGTGAACCGATCTGCCCTATGGTTTTGACTGCATTATTTGACAAATCAATGAAACCAGATCCAATCGTTTGCCCCGTTTCTCTTAATTCTTCAATACTTTTGGTTCGTTCTGCCTTCGCAAGTAATCTAGTATAGAAATATCGCAATCCATTGGGTAAGGATACAGCAGTGGGTCGTGTCTCATACAGTAATTGAGCGGCAACTGCTACATCTTTGAGTAATTTCGGAATCCGTTTTGCCTTTGATTCATCGGTCGCAACCATCAGCCCTTTCACTGCCGCACGTGCAATTCGCCCTGCACCCCTAGTTCGCATCGAACGAATATCCTCAGCAATGACTTGAACTTCTTGAGGGATAACAACCATGTCAATTCGCCGAGCCATTTAATACATACTCAAGGTATTAATGCTGCCATGGGGGCGCGTTG
>JBHLNC010000185.1:0-4686 GCA_048937435.1 Promethearchaeota archaeon
CGGGCAAGGATTTCTATCATTTTCATTTCAAAGGTTTCTTCTAACGACCGTCCAGGAAGTCGCTGAAGTTGGTCTGCTTCATAGATTTGGACTAACTGACTTCCTTCTTCCTCAGCATCTGAGAGAATCTGTTCAATTTGACGAATTGCTGTAGGTTCCAGTATGACATCATCGATTCCCATACTGAAGCCCATATTTGTGATGAGAACCACAAGTAAGGGACAGATGGCATCTAAAAATCGACGAGCCGCTGGATTACCGTAGTCTTTGGCTATGCGGTGAAGAACACTTTCAGGTTGAGCAGCACCTATTGCCTTCTTATCAATAACTCCGGTAAGAAGTTGGCCATCTCTAATAAGAACGTAGGCATCATATTGACATTTTTCTTTCAAACAAACA
Source organism: Promethearchaeota archaeon (assembly GCA_048937435.1). GTDB lineage: Archaea > Asgardarchaeota > Hermodarchaeia > Hermodarchaeales > Hermodarchaeaceae > Hermodarchaeum. Next base: position 400 of record JBHLNC010000185.1, read on the forward strand.
TCGCATTTTTGGCAGATACGGGCTTTCAGTGACAGATTCAACCCTTTGGGAAGCAAGATGCTGAAAATCTGTTTTCCTGTCCACATTTCCGGTCGCTTTCTATCCGGTGGGGGTAAATCTTCACGATATCCAGCTGAGGCGAGAAGTTGACATGTTTGGCGTTTGTTAAAGAGTGATCCTTTCCGCGTTAATAGATAAGCAGATGAGATGTAATCTTGGATGCCACCGATTATTGGACCGCCATACCTTGGACTAAGGATCTGTTCTTGGACAAGCATGAGAATTCGTGCTTCAGCCCGTGCCTCTTCACTTTGAGGAACATGAAGATTCATTTCATCGCCATCAAAGTCTGCATTGTAAGGTGGACACACAACCAGATGAAGTCTAAACGTCCGATATTCCATGACTTTAACTTCATGCGCCATTATTGACATACGGTGAAGGGACGGTTGACGGTTGAAAAGTACAATATCCCCATCTCGAAGATGGCGTTCAATGATATGACCAGGGGCTAATCCGTCAGCGTTTGTTTTACGATCTTTTACATAACGAAGATCAATTCGTTTTCCATCAGGTCGAACAACATAGTTACACCCAGGATACCCAAGAGGACCTTTCAGCACCAACTCGCGCATGTCTTCGATGTTCCATTCGGTGACCCGTTCTGGGACTGTGAGTGTCGTCGCAATCTCTGCGGGTACCCCAACCTCGTTTATGGAAAGGTTCGGATCTGGTGAAATGACTGTTCGGGCAGAAAAGTCAACGCGTTTTCCTGAGAGATTGCTGCGGAATCGACCTTCTTTACCCTTCAATCGTTGCGCTAGCGTTCGTAAGGCACGTCCAGAGCGATGACGGGCAGGAGGAATTCCAGAGACTTCATTGTTGAAATAAGTAGTTACATGGTATTGGAGCAATTCCCATAGGTCTTCAACGATGAGCTGGGGAGCACCAGCTTCGATATTTTCCCTGAGTCGTTGGTTGATTCGAATCACGTCAACAAGTTTGTGAGTCAGATCGTCCTCTGATTTTACACCAGATTCTAAGGTGATAGATGGGCGCACAGCCACAGGTGGTACGGGTTGAACTGTGAGTATCATCCATTCAGGTCGAGTCACTCGAGTATCAATACCCATTATGAAACTGTCTTCCAGTGTAATACGTTCAAGACGGTCGCGAACATCAGTAGGAGTAAGGCGGACACTGCCTTCCATTTTTTCCTCATAAAAGGTAGTGGGCTTTTCGAATTTGATTTTGAATTGTTCAGCCTCACAATGCGGACAAGTAGTTGCTTTTCCTGCTTCTTTTAAGACCTCGTCTGCGACTTCCTGATCAAGACTGCCAAATTTTTCAAAACGGGCTTCCATTTTTGCCTTGTACTTTGGCCAAGATTCCTCTTTCAATTTTAATCGTGCACAACGTCGACAGATTGCTTTGAGGAATTTCTTAATGAGTTTAGCAAAGCTGACATGCACCACAGGGCGAGCTAATTCAATGTGACCGAAGTGCCCAGGACATTCTCCTACACGGTTTCCACATGATTTGCAGCGTTGACCGGGTTCAATAGTTCCGAGTTTGGGGTCCATTAACCCGGATGAAATTGGGAGACCGTCCTCGTCATAAGTGTCAGCGGTTATGACTTGTGTTACACTCATTTTTCGGATAATGTCAGGGGAAAGTAATCCGAACCAAATACTTCCAACTTTTTTAAGTGGGTTTGAGATTGTAATTACCTCCTTTTCTAAACTATCATGTTCGATCTGTTAATTTCAGGCGCGGCCAGATACCTAGTGATATGAGTTCCTGTAGGACGAGTTTGAAAGCATACGACATCTCAACTTTACTGATGGTAGTTGTTTGAGGTGCACATACACGACATCGGTACCGATCTCGGTTACGATCATATTCAGCGAGCATACCGCAGTCTTCGCAGACCATCGCCGTGTATTTATCCGATTCCTCCAAGAGCCTTTCACGTAAGAGAAGTGCAGCTCCGTGCCCGATAAGACAGTCTCGCTCCATTTCTCCAAAGCGTAGTCCACCTTCTCGAGCACGCCCTTCGGTTGGTTGGCGTGTCAGAATTTGGACTGGTCCACGCGCCCTTGCATGCATCTTATCGGCAACCAAGTGGTGAAGTTTTTGATAATAAACGACGCCAATAAAGAGATCAACATCGTATTTGTGACCGGTTACACCATTATACATGGTTTCTCGACCACTGTATTTGAAGCCCAGTTTGTGAAGTTCTTGAAACATGCTTTCCAGTTTCTTACCTGAGAAAGGTGTTGCATCGATTGGTTGACCTTGAAGACAGCCGATTTTTCCGCTCATTGATTCGAGGATTTGGCCAAGTGTCATTCGACTTGGGAAGGCATGAGCGTTCACTACTAGATCAGGTACAACGCCTGTCTCTGTGAAGGGCATATCTTCTTGGGGTGCAAGGAGACCGATAACCCCTTTCTGACCATGACGACTGGCAAATTTGTCTCCAAGTTCCGGAATTCGTTCATCACGAACCTTTACTTTTACAAGGCGATTCCCATCAATGGTTTCGGTGATAAGCACTCTATCTATAGTTCCCTGTTCACCATGACGCAAACTGACAGAGGTCTCTCGACGTTTAGGTCCAGGAACTTCGAGTTCGGTATACTCTTCTAGAAACCGAGGCGGACTAGTTCGCCCAATGAGAATTTCGTCGCCACCAACCTGAAATTCAGGTTCAATAATTCCATCTTCACTGAGTAATCGATATGCTTCAGATGCACGATAGCCACGAACCTCGCGACTAGGAATTTCAAATTTGTCCTCTTGCCCGCCAGGGTATTTGCGCTCTTCTGCATCATAACAGCGGAAGAATGAGGAACGGGCAATACCTCTTTCAATCGATGCCTTGTTGATTACTAGTGCGTCTTCGATGTTATAGCCTTGAAACGAGTGGATTGCAACAACGAAGTTTTGACCAGCGGGTCGGCGATGATATCCTATTACTTCCATAGGTCTTGTTGTGACAATTGGACTTTGGACATAGTGCAGGAGATGACTACGAGTATCAACGCGTAAACCGAAATTAGCTGAATAAAGTCCAAGAGCTTGTTTTGCCATCCCTGCTTCGTAGGTATTTCGAGGTGACTGGTTATGTTCAGCAAAGGGAACCAGGCTCGCTGAAATTCCGAGAATGGTTTCTGGGACTAACTCAAGATGCGTGTGCTCAGGTGTTAAATCTGGTAGATCCATTGCGATAAGGGTGTTTTCTTCCTCTTCGGCATCGAGATATTCAATGATGCCGGCTTTTACCAGATCATCCCATGCTAGTTCACGGTTTCGAACCCTTTCAACATGTTGCTTCTCAAGGAGAGGAAGCCCATCTTTAACAATTATCAGTGGTCGGCGAACGCGCCCTGCATCTGAATTAATTTGGACTTCGTTTGTATCTGGATAGAAAGCAAGATTTACCTGATCATTTAACTCGTTTCTTTGTCGTCGATCACGGAGCCGAGTAACTAATAATTCAGGCTGATTATGAGTCCCTACAAACCGTCCATTCAAATAGACATAAGTTCCCTTTTGGTCTTTACTTATCTTAGCACCAATAGGTTGTACTTTCAATGTAAGAAGAACTTCTTCAACTTCTGCTTCATCAGATCCTACGGAGATATATGACATTAATGCGAGGTTTTTTACGAGCCCACAGTTAGGACCTTCAGGGGTTTCATTGGGACAGATTTTCCCCCAATGTGTGGGATGAAGGTCACGGGCTTCGAAGTGTGGTTGGCTTCGGCTAAGTGGCGAAACCACACGACGAAGATGGCTCATCGACGACATGTAATTAACACGATCAAGTAGTTGGCTAACACCCGCTTTGCCGCCAACCCAGTTCCCAGTCGCTAATGCATGCCGTAGCCGTTCAGTTATTACATCCGCGCGGACTGCAGTTTTGATATTGGGTTTCCTTCCCCTTGTTGCCGTTCGTTCTAGCTGGTATTTGATGTCTCGACAAAGATTCAGAAAGGCTACACGGAAAAGACTTGTAAGAAGGTCGCCTGCAAGTTTCAACCGTTTATTCGAATAATGGTCTTTGTCATCCTGTTCACGGCGGTCAACGCTCAGTTCCAGGAGGCGTTGAGTCATTTGCCCGATATAATGGGCTTTTGCGATTGCAGCGCCATCATCCGTTCCAATGTGAGGAAGCAGATATCTGTTTAAGACTTGTTGTGCACGTCGTAAACGATAATCCTTCGTTTGACCCACTGCTACACGCTTCCCAATGTAATCCAAGGCGTTTTCCTGAGT
>JBHLNC010000186.1:0-4656 GCA_048937435.1 Promethearchaeota archaeon
AATTCAGTACTTGGGTGAGTACATTGAGCTTCTAGTGCGGGCCTGGTGCTTTGAGCTCACGGATGATGCTGCCTCAAAATCCCGGTCACTGGGTGCGAATATTCGCCGGTTAAAACCTAAAAAATTAGGCATCTCTGAAGAGCTCTTCGACCAACTCCAGCGGTATAATTCATTCCTCTATACTCCAGCAAAACACGACTTTACTATCTTTAAGGGGCAACGTCATCGGTTTACTGCGCGAGAAGTGGTCCTGGTCGCTTATATAACTATGAAATTGGCAGAACGAATAATGGAACTTTCTTCTGCTGCACGGTTGCAAGCAATTGCTTTCTAAGTTGTATATCGGGGAATGTTGTCTCGGAACCAAGAGGGGACCCGGGCATCGTCTACTCGGTCAGATGATGGCATATATGGTTTGATGTCAACCACCGGAGTGTCATCGAAGGCATCAATCTGATCGATGTAAATATGGCACCTATCATTGTCGATTTTCTTAATAGCCACAATCGAGAGTCCAATAGGTGTGGGGCGGACAGGAGACCGACTGGCAAAGACACCCGATAATTCTGCGTCAGCTTGTGGAGGATAGTCCTGTAGGTGTGTACGTGATGTGGCGTCGTCACGTCCTGTTATCCACCACAACACAATAATGTGGGAGAATTTGTCTAGTTGATAGGCGGCGTCCCAGAGTTGCTTGTTGATTTCAATGAAAATTGAGCCATCCTCGGGTTTTCTGACATTTCCGACGATGCTAGCAATGAGTTTCATATCTAAAGTAATTCGCTGTTCTCTGGAATAAGCTTCACCTTCAAGCTAATCTATTCCTGAGCATTATGTTGATGTAAACTAGGGGGCTTATCAGATATTCTTCTCATTATCCGATACATTTATATAATATCATAATATTATATTCTCATAGATTGAGATTATTATCCTAACTGATGAGTTTGGTTGGACAACTAATCGATAAAAACGGTGAAGAAAAATGATCGCACAAAAAAATAAGGAAAATCATACAAATCTTCGTAGGTACTATGCATATGCAATCGCATCACGCCTACGATTAACGATTGCTTAGAACAACTCGTAACCTTAGCCGGGTAGCCAGAAGAACAATCTGGTGCCTTACTGGGTAAGTGAAAAACGCAGCACGGCTGAATGCCTGCTCCAACATGAGGGGCTACATTGTTTGTGTGGCCCCTCGTGTTTTCCTATTTTTATGATTAATTTTTTTGAAGCGGTCAGCTGAAGTGGGTTGTTGTTTCATTTTTTCTGTCTAGGGATTAAGTGGGGGGAGTTCTGGATAGTCTACAGGTTTGATAGCGTCAGGTACATTTGTTTTCGTGCCTTTTGCTGTAATTAGTCGTGAAACAGGATGGACCTCCATTCGGTGGGCTTCATAGGGAACAAGTAGGTCATCGATTGCTTCTCGGTCGAGCTTCAGAGTCAGCCAGGGCTTTTCGTCTGCCTGATGAAGAATCACAGGCATTCGTTTGCGTTTGTTGTGCACCTGTTCAAGAAGTGGGTTGGCCCATGTCGTGATAATGGTGAATGATTTCAATTCCAATCCCGTTGCTGGGTTTACCCAGCTATCCCAGAGTCCAGCAAAAGCGAAGGGTCGGTGGTCTTTGAGTTGGATGTAATAAGGGTATGCACGTCCTTGGTGGTGACGCCATTCAAAGAAGCCATCAGAAAGGATAAGGCACCGGTTAGAATCGATGAGGCTTCGGAATGCGGGTTTGTTGTGTATTGTTTCAGCTCGGGCATTGAGTGTGCGTATTCTAAGCTTATTGGCTGCTACTTCTTCTTTCACCCAGTGGGGAATAAGTCCCCACGTAAGGAGCTGTATTTGATCAGTATCCTCTCCTGTGATAACAGGGAGCTGAGGTTTGACAAAACCAGAGATATGGTAAATGCGAGAAAATTTCTTGGATGCGTCCAATTTGGCATGAAAATACTTTTCGAGTGCGTCAATATCGGGAACTGTGTAGTGGTAACACATTGAATTGAACCTTTCTGATTTATTTAGCTGACATGTTGGAATCAGCAAAAAATCTGTTGGAACTATCAGTGCCACCTATTTGCAAATCTTTAAACGCCTGAACTCTGAGCAAGGCTTAGTAAATAATGGAGGAACTTTTACAATGGCAGATGAAGGAACATCTTCAACTCTGGTTATTGTTGCAGCAGTTTTCCAACTAATCCTGTTATTTGTCTTCGCTGGACTTGCAGGATTATTTGCGTTCGCACTTCCTTTGCTTTTACTGCTTCCCCTGTCAGCAATACCCCCAGGATTCACACTAGCTGAGCTAGTTTTTGCCTCCCAGGTGCTGTTTGGCTACCTGGCTATTGCCGCTAGCCTGTCACTATTCTTTACCATTTTCTGGTTAATGTGGCGCAGTCAACCCAGCCAACATCGAGTCGGTCTTATCATCACTGGTATAATCGGTCTCGTCCTCACAGGTTTTCTACCAGGACTTTTAGCATTGATCGGTGGTGCCATTGCTAAGGAAGGCTACAAACCACCTTCGGCAACTCGTTCTGCTCCGAAAACAACAGCACCTCCTGCTGAGGCGGCTGGATACTGTCCCTCCTGTGGCAATCCCATTGATCCACCAGGTGCACAGTTCTGCGGAGTCTGTGGAGCAGCAACAACTTAGTCGTTGAAAATCAACAATTGCACTGCAACCTACTGAACAATTAGGAATTCTTCCCCTAGGCAATTTTGGGTGAATTTTAAGCCTCAATGTTTTTGGGTTCTGCACAAGAGAGGAGTAAGCCTCAAAAAGCATCAACACTAATAGATAACTCGACTAGGAGAATGATTGACAATGCTACAATCGGATACCATTCGGCAAGCAATCCGACAAAAACTCGCCAACGATACTACACTCAAAACCCCTTCGGGTGCTGAATTTTCAGTGGAAGCGGTGACACCTGTTCAGCTTGTCCTTCGCGTAGGAGAAAAGAAACTCCGTCTCACAATTCACCTTGATGCAGTTGATGATCTGGTCAAAGAATTCAAATTTATCCCACCTGGCGGATGGCTCAAAATAGGCGCGGTTGCTAGCAATCCTCAACCAAATACTCTGGGAGCTATTATCCGACCACACACTTCTGGTGGGAGTTCAGCAAGTCAGTTTGCTGCGATACTTGAACATGTTCAAGTGGCTGAGATTAACCCGAGTAGACCTGCAAGAATTCGTTTAATTGTCTAGGCGAGTACAAACCTCTGGATATGCAATTGAGTCGAATTGAAATCTGAACCATTTCCGATGCTCTAAAGTGAGTCGAAGAATTGAAAATTTTGTGGATTTCACTCAAGTCCAGCTACCCATTGGTATGATTTTCAGTGTGAGAATCATCCCAATATTTTCACACAGTAAAGTTCTTATCTGCTGCAATTCGAAGAACCCCTACAAAGACGAAATAGAATGGATGAAAATGACTGAAACCACGAAGCCTATGAAAGACAACAAATGGAAGCAACAGGTCTATAATTGGTTAGCTGAAGAGGGTATGTTTCGTAAAGAAGTTGAAGATCCCAAGGCCGCCTACCACTTCGGTGTGAATTATCCAGTTGGGTCTCCGTATCATATCGAGGTCATTAAGCCACGAGATATGAAAGATGGAATCCTCGTTGTTTCAGTTCTCCGGATTGCTCCCCCCCATGTAACGGCCCTAGCCAAATTATCAGATGAGAAGCGGAAACCTCTCATCTATGATTTACGACTTCAACTCCTTCAAAGGCGTCCGGGGTTCTCTGTGAAGGAGAAAGACGGAGTATGGGAGGCAATTCAATTTCAAGCGCGGATATTCTATGACGACTTGACCAAGTCCACGCTCATGGCTGCCCTTGACGACGTTTTCCGGGGTATACTCATTGTCATCTGGACATTCGGGCACCATTTTGGTATCCCCTCTGGTGAAAAACAACAGCCAGGATTTTACACTTAAACCGTTGACAAGGCTGTTTTTATCCAACCTGAAAAGCTTAAGAGCTTAGACTTAGATGGTAGAGCGAAGGTGGCATCAAATGACAAAACGTTGTGCTGCGTGTGATTATAAAAACGATGATGATGCTGATTTCTGCGCTCGGTGTGGCGCCCATCTCGCTGCTGCAGAACCCAAACCAGCTATGGTTGTAAGAGAGGACAAAGACTGCTACGGCTCTGAAGAAGACGAGTGTTTCGGACTCCCCCATGGAGGGGCCATTTGTGGGATCATTATTGGTATAGTAATCATCCTTTGGGCTGGCGGGGTAATACTTGGCTGGAATATTTTCGATTTCTTCTGGCCATTTATTCTCGTTATTATCGGCGTGTTGATTGTTGCTGGAGCAATATATGCAATGCGTCGGAGATGAGCGGAACTCTTTGTTATGCTTCTGAATATGGGCATTCGGGTCTATTACATCGGCTACAGATGAGCTGGTGTGAACGCCGAGACATAACTATCCGAGTAAAGATCCAATAGAGAATTAACAAGAGTAAATAGATAGCCAGAATAATGCTATTGGTGATATGAGTCAGGCTAGCCAAGAGAAGGAATGGTCCAACGACAAATAGGATATTGATAATGAATCGAAGGATTCCACGATGTAGGTTTAGAAGTTGATAGAGGGGATGCTGTAATAATCCAATTGTAACGAATACG
>JBHLNC010000187.1:0-4640 GCA_048937435.1 Promethearchaeota archaeon
TCGCCATCGTGATGCTCGTGATTGGAATACTAGTTGGGTACCTTGTGTTCAGACGGAACGTTCTAAGCCGGTTACGTCGTTCATAATCCCAATAAATACGTCGGGGGCGATACAGCCCCCACCGCCCTCTTTTTTCTCCTGATTTTTTTACGAAAAAAATTTTCAACTTTCCTTGTAACAATTAAGCATCATAACCTGAACTATGAGGTCATGTACCTCAAAGTCTCATAATGCTTACAGACGATTGTCTTCTTTCATTTTTTGATGAACTAGCTTTCAATATCCGTTTTCGATTTCCAGTGATTGTAGAGCAGATATAGACTGATGAATCCTGCGATGAACAGGACTATATCTGCATAGATTCCGAAAGCGAAAACTGGAATGAATGCCATTAATCCATAGACCGTTGGGAGAATCAGTACAATTGGTGAAATTCGTTTATCAGCCCAGAGAAAAAGTCCAATTGTGAAGATTACTACAGGACAAGGAGCTGTTCCAAAGATAGGATAGAAGGGATATGGATATCCAGTGGCGAAGCCTACAAGCCAGTAAAACGCAATCGCATAGAGAATGAGGATTGATCCAACGATCGCAAAGATATTTGTTTCAAATTTGAATGACAAGGCTTTTCGATAAACACCGAAGTACAAGAAGATAATTCCTTGTAGTGTGAATATAACAGCATAGAAATAACCAAATCCAGGAAATGGGAACCCAAAGACAAGAGGGGTCCATGGACCATAAAACACAAACCCAAACATAATACCGACCCAGAACCAGATGAACACTAGAATTAACACAATGAGCCTATCAGAATAGACATTTTTCTTAAAGACGAAGAAGATAGCGACCAGTCCAAGAAGTATTGTAAGAAGAGTGATTGGCCAAAGAGTCAAGTTGTAGAGTGCAATAATATTGAAGAATTCAGGATTACTCATTTGATTAATACTTCCACTGAGAAATTTACTACAGCATTAAGCACGTTACCTAAATATCTTGAGATTTCTGGCGCTCAAAAGGAGTTTTCTTTTTCTCAGTTTTATACAAGTACTTCATTCTATTATTTTGAGATGTGTAGCTATGACAATCGAATCTGAACTCAGGACTATTGAACAGAGACTCAATAAAGAAGGCGACACTAAGGAAATTCGAAGAGCCTTCTGGCGAATCGTGGGTAAAATTAAGCGATTGGATCCTACAGAAGTACGGGACGAGATTATTGAAAAATCCGCACACATCCGGAACAGGTTATTCAAACACAAAATCCTTCTTAGTGTTAATAGAGGACTTGGACTTTTCTTCCTGATTGCCATTTTAGCTTTTATTGCCTTCATCTGGGCACTTCTCTTTTTTGAAACGACCCTAGAGCTGTTTATTATCCTACCTCCATTATTCACACTTCTTGCACTAAACGTCATCCTATTAGTACTCATGATATTCTTAGCATATGGTGCCTATCCTTGGGGACGCTATATTGGTGGTGTCATTGCCCGTGTGAAATTCGATGGTTTCTACCGCTACTCTCCGGGTGAACTTGGTTTGAAAATCGAATACACTAGCTATCTGAAAACCACGCAAAGCCACAGAAAATGGGTCTTTGGCTTCCCTGTCTTCTGGATCTTTGGCCTATTTCTCTTATTGATCCCTATTGTCATGGTTCTCAACCCTACGGGAATTTGGACACCACTGCTCATGGTTCTGCTATTTGGTATCTTTTATATGGCCATCTATTACAGAAAGACAGGGGAACTCTACCGATTTATCCGTGAACTCCGAATTGAACGTGAAATCAGACGAAAGTAATATTCATGGAATTTAGGTTTATTATTCACAAAAACATTTATATTACAAAAGCCGCAAACTGCCTCCTGCAGGCGGTTCTCATGGATGAACCGATAAAATTAGAGGATCTGAGAGCAACAGTCAGTGAATCAAAGAACGATATTGCCAGAACTCTTCGAGCCGTAGCCCACCCCAAACGGCTCGAGATTCTTACAATCTTAGCTGACAATTCAAAGTCCTTTGTGGAGATACTCCGGGCAACAGAGATTAGTCGTACGGCACTCGCCAACCATCTTACACAGCTTATTAGTCGAGGATTAGTTGAACGAATAGAGCGAGGGGCGTATCAGGTATCAACGGATGGTCGAGAGCTGTTGCAGACGATCGTTGAATCCTATGTGGATTCCCAGATTCGGGTTGCCAATGGTCGTCGGCGCATGATGGATCGCTATGCAGGTTTACGAACAGGAAGTGGTCGAATGAAGAAGTTGACAAAATTACGATTTAAGCCACATTATGTTTCTCATTTAGGCTGTTTGGATGGATGCATGGAATATTTGGGATTAGACGTGTCAACCCCGTGGCTGTATGGAGTTACAGGGCACGGGTTCATCTTGAATATTGCACAAGATCTCTGTCCAAGTGGACCTACTGCCTGGAAAACGGAAATGATCTTTGAAATGTCTCGTAATCTTGGGGCGAAACTTGATGGTTTGATAGCCTGGAAGGGTGCACCAGATTTTGAGGAGAAACAAGAACGAGCTTGGAAGTTAGTTCGAAAAGCCATTGATGCTGAACAACCGTGCTATGGTTGGCAAATTGGGGAGATCGCTGAATACTATACCATCTATGGATATGATGATGTCGGATACTACTACAAGGGCTATCACACTGAAGATGGGGCCGGACCAAAGCCTTGGAAAGAGGTGGGAATGACTGGTGTGACCTTATTGGAGATTTATAGCGTGAAGAAGGTTAAACCCAGCGAGGACAAGATAACGTTGAAACAGGCGTTTCGAAATGTGTTGAAACATGCTTCAAATCCGAAGGATTGGATCCAGTATCCACAGTATAAATCAGGTCTTGAAGGCTATGACGCGTGGATTAAGGCAGTAGAGTCAGGTGTGGCAATAACCTTTGGTTTGGCATATAATGCTGCTGTCTGGGCTGAGTGTCGTATTATGGCTGTTGAGTTTTTGAAGGAAGCTCAAGACCGCTTAGATGGGGAACTCAAAACAATCTTTGAGAAGGGCATTGGATACTATGATGCGGTGTCTCGAAATCTCGTTAAAGTCAATAAACTCATACCGTTTTCCTCTGACCTCCCCATGGATCCCATCAAAGTCAACGATCAGAGTCGAGCGATTGTGGAAGCCCTTAACGGCGCTCGAGAGGCTGAAGCCAAGGGACTTCAGGTCTTAGAGAAAATCGTGGAGGTCCTCTAGAAGAGTTCCATGAATGGATTACGATACGATTTGTTCCACTCTAAATTTGGCTCCTTTTGTGAGTGGCTGAAGTCCTAAAAGAGGGAGCTATTTTGTCTCTGTGTATTTAAACACAGTTTAGTAAAACATATAACCAAGTGTTTAAGGTAAAGTTTGAATCGCTAACCTTTCCTAGCCACCCCGTGGAATTGATATGTCCTTGAGGAGAAGGTGTAAAGAATGGAAGAAAATCAAGACAAACTCATTGATGTGAAATACCATCATATCGTTGTTGAAGGATCTCATTATGAGATTGGAAAACAACTGGCCGAGTTTCTCAGTCAAGAACCGAATGCTAAGCAAGTGCACGCCTCTGCGAAAGTGAACCTCAAGAAGTTGGGATTCAAAGATTTCGAAACCCTTTGGAGCTACTGTGAAGAGTGTGCCCCTGGTGTCACAGATGAAATCCAAGGCTTTGCCGACGGATTGGATGTCTCCCCAAAGAATCTGCCCTTTTGGAACTGGACCTTTACTCCCTCCCTCGAAGGTGAATGCTCACAATTCGCAGTACTCTCACCAGCAACCAAAGACCATCAGATCTATGCTGGGCGGACCTATGAGTGGATTCACACCGAGGAAGACTTGAAGCTCTTCACAACCCGTGTCAAAGGGAAAGCCGACCATATTGGATTTTCCTGTTTACTTTTTGGGCGACACGATGGTATTAATGAACATGGGCTTGTAGTGTCCATGACGGGAGGTGGGATCTTTGGGGTACCTTTCAAGCATCGGGGTCCGATGTTTTGGCTGGCTATCCGGGCTGTCCTCGATCGATGCACTTCAGTAGAAACAGCCTTAGCGCATCTTGAAACCCAGCCCATGACAGGCTATTTTACCCTCATGCTGGTGGACAAAAAGGATAACGCCGCCCTGGTTGAATTCGCTGATGGAACGAGGAGCATCAAACAGATCACCTCAGATAATTCTGAATCCTATGTCTTCTCGGTGAATCATTTCCGCCAACCAGACATGGAACAATTCAACAAACGCAATAAGAGTATTATCCACCATTCGAAGATGCGTGAAGACCTCATTATGTCATGGTATGCGAAACACGCGGGAAAAATCACCAGACAAGATATTCAAGACCTCCTTGCGACCGAACACCCGAATGGGCTTTGTAACCACTTCTATGAGGACTATTTCGGGACCCTTTGGTCCATGATATTCAATGTTACTCAGCAATCGGTCGATGTCTGTTTCAGTGCGCCAACCCGTAACGAATACCACACGTTTGGTCTGAAGGACCCTATTGGAATAACTGAGTATCCCAGTATTGTTCCCATCACGAAGGCTAGACTATAAAGCCTTGAACGAATGAAGCCATTGATACGTGGTGACGATGCCCTACAAACGTAAGACCTGGCAGGAAAA
>JBHLNC010000188.1:0-4637 GCA_048937435.1 Promethearchaeota archaeon
TAGACAGACAAGAATATGCATGGAAAAATATCTAATGATTTTTATAACCGCATGGAATAATCCGAAATTCATCCTAGCCTATCATACACTTGAAATAGGCAAGGTTCAGACATAGTTGTAAAGAGTGATTCTTTCTAAATCGTGAAAAGTAGGCTTCATTTCATTTGAACGCATTGTCTAACAGCTTCATAGTCAATCGCTACACAAATTATTCGTTTCGATGATATCTTTCTTGAAAGCGCCATAATGAATTTCTTACTTTCAAATCTGTTGATAACACTCTTTACATCTAACATAAAATCATGGCAAACAAAAAAGGGAAGGAGGTTATTCCAACCTCCTTCGTTGAATTGTGTGGGTGTTTACAACTGGTTGGGTGGAACCCAGTCGACATAACCGACAAAAGTCATACCCATCATCTCGAGTACAATCTCGTAGTGTCCCACTGCTCTTGGTGGAATATAGTAGCGGAAGGGAATGTAGTATAAGAACATACCATCTCCTAAGGGGGTGATGATAACGTCGTCGAACCGCCAGCCTTTCGCAGTGTCGATCTCTTCGCCATCAAAGGTCAGGCTGAAGGGTTGAGATTGAATCCAAGTAATATGGTCTGCGATTGCTTGTTCGAGAACATCCTCATGAGCCACACCAGCGGAACCGAATCCAAGAGTGAGCCATGTTCCAACTTTTATTAGTCCGCTACATAATTCTGGATACCCGGGATTATAATAGTAACCTCGAGTGAAGAAGGTCGGTTCGTCTATATGGATGTGCTCGTTAATGTTTTGTATTCCGTTCCCATTGGGGAGCGTCGCCATGGTGTTTGGAATCATTGTAAACACTAGTACGCTGATGAAAAGGAGTAGAGGAATTATGGTCTTGGTTTTTTGCATTTTTGGTCTTCCCTCCAATTGTGTGTTATCCATCAATGTTTCCGCTTCCGGTTAGAGAAGACTAGCATTGATAGACAGACAAGAATATGCATGGAAAAATATCTAATGATTTTTGTAAACGAGTGGAATAATCCGAAATCCCCCATTAGCTGTGATGCCCTTGAGAAGAGCGGGGATTAATCTTGGAGCCATACACTGATTCTTTTTGAACCGTGACAAATACGCTTCATTTGCGTTGAATGTACTGTTTTACGACTTCGTGGTCAAGGGCTACACGAAGCTTGGTTTGGCGTCCTTTCCTACCACGTTTTCCAACCTCAGTAATCACTTCAACAACCTTTTGTTGAAGTAACTCAGTAAGAATCGAACCATACTTTTTCTTTAAGCCATAGAGTTGCCATCGATTCAATTGTGGCATATCGTTGAGCAATTGGGTACGAATCCTCCATCCTGAATCCTCCTCTCTTATTCCTTCATTGAAATGATCATGGCGAAAGGCTTTCACCAGATAGTCAAACACGTCACGAGTGTGCTCTGAAGTAAATGTGAGGAGAGGTTTCAGGTTAACAGCATTTGCGTGTGACACTTCAAAGTCGCCCTGGAGATTAGCGAATATAACTTGTGGAGAGAATTGGATAGACTCGACTCCTTCAATACGGACACGCAGGCTTAGAGATGCGGTCTGCATTGGTCCCAAGAGGATGCCATCTAAAATGAGAGAACCACCTTCAGCAGAGTATTCAGGTTGCGTTTCAATGAGAGTAAACTGTGGAGGAAGCAGTTGTTCAATGCGCATAGCCAATCCAGGTTTTCGACCAATATTGATCAAATCGATAGCAATTCTGATTTCCTCGTTCGCCGCAAATGATTCAGGGGCAGTCACATTGGCCCTGATGAGGGGATCCTCAAGGTTTGTACCTCGCACATAAATCATCCGTGTAACCAGTGCTTCGACCTGGAGAATATCTGCCCTTTCTTCTACCGATGCCTTGTGGGTGATGAACTCTTCCCATCGTTCTAACCGTTCCATGAGAATATCATACTCTTTGGTAATCTGGTCTGCCAAATGTCCCATCTGATAGTCTTGGGCAATCACCTGGGCTTTTGTCAGATGATCACGAAATGCCTTGAAATCCATTTCCAGCAGTACAAGCCGAGCTCGCAGCACATGACTTTTTGCTAAGAGCCAGACGGATCCCGAAGATTGCGCAATATCCTGCAACTGACCAAGTAGATCCTGCACTTCTTTAAACACAGTTGGATTACCCGTGAGCCGCAGTTCAGAAAGCAAGAGAGAGCTAAGATGCAACATTGCAGAGAGAGTGACTTGACTATCCGTCACGTCTTCGTTGACTACTTGTTCGAAGAGTTCTTGAGCCCGTCCACGATCACGAAGACGCTGACTAGTTTCGAGTAGCCTGGCCTTTGCATAGCGATACCGTTGACTATTCCAAAGTTTTGCATAATCATCACCACAGACCCCCTCTAGGTGGTTAAGGTATTGATTTACTTCTTCTACATTGTGTTGGTCGAATGCAATTTCTAATAACAAGAGAATTCCATAATCTCGTAATATGTTCCCAGTAAATGTGGGAGTTGTTTCTTCAATTTCTAAACCTTGTTGAATTCTTTCCTTCGCTTTCTGATAGTCGCCCAAACTTCGATATATTTCTCCGTTGAAGACGAGGATGCCAGAAAAATGACGGCTTTGGCTTTCTTTAGCTAGCTGTAGGGCCTGTTCGGAGACCTCACAAGCTTTTCCTATTTCACCCTTCGCTCGATGGAGTCTTGCGAGCATGCTCAGCCAAATAGCCTGGCCTGGTTTATTCTCAAATTCTTCGCTCAGCTTTATGGCTTCTTCGTAGTATTTCATCGCATTTTTGATATCACCTTTGAATTCATAACCAAAGCCGATATTGCCAGTTGCATCTAAGAGTCTGTGATGATTCTGACGCTCGAAGATTTTGCGGCTATATTCGATTTGCTCGACGGCTGAATCCTTGTCACCGCTTACTAGTTCATGATAGCCTTTGTCCATGACAAGTTCAGCTTTCCGGTAAAGGAGGTCAGCTTTAGTTGCCTTAGTGGATGAACGATCAGATTGTTCCAAGAGAGAGTCAACCAATGTTTCAGCTTGAAGCATGAGTTCAAAGGCGTCCTCATTACGTTTCTCAGCACTCAACGTTTTGCCCTTAATAAGCAAGGCATCAATCATGTAGAGGGGTTCACGCATAGCTTGGCCCGCTTGGAATACTTCATCTGCCAATAGTAGGCGGATTTCTCGACCCAGCCCCGTCTGCCAATAAATCCATAAACGGTGAATCTTGCACTCGATGCGTTCTTCCTCCGTCAATTTTGGATGTTTCTCTAGGACCTCAACGAGATGAAGTGCTTCATGATTCTCGCCTTTTCGTAGATGTTGTTCAACCTGTTCGAACATTCTTTCCTTAGATCTAGTCACGTAGGGTTCCCTCTATCGGAGCACTTGCTCTGTGAAAAAATCAAGACCACGTTACAGCCATGAACTGCCAGCCAGCCTATCGTTCTTGGTTGGATATAAATTATATAGACACGAAATTCGACTTCTGAAAACCCATTTCAGAATTGATAAAAAAAGGTGAATGAATGGTTCATCGGCTTGCTTCGAAAACATGTTGCTTGAAAAAAGTAATGATATGTTAATTTTGTTGCAAGTACTGTTTGACAGCTTCTCGTGAATAAGCGATCCGGAGTTTGGTTTGGTGGCCTTTCCGGCTACGTTTTCCAGCTTCGGTGGTCAGTTCCACGATCCGGTGGTTGAGTAATTCTTGGAGGATAGACCCAAAGCCTCCATGGGAACCGTATAGATGCCATTTCTTCAAATTGGGGATGTCTTTGAGTAGCTGAGTGCGGGTACGCCACCCCGATTCTTCTACTCGAAGGCTCGCTTGGACGTTATCTTGTCGAAAAGCATCCACTAGGTAGTCAAAGACTGTGTGGGCAAGATCGGTTTCAAAGGTGAGGAGTGGATGGATGTGAACAGTCTTTGTGTGGGAGACATCAAAGTCGCCTTCCAGATTGGCATAGACGACTTGTGGGGTGAACTCAATGGAATCCGAGCCTTCTACGCGTACGCGGAGGCTCAGGGAGGTGGTTTGCATGGGGCCTAAGAGTTTGCCTTCCAAGAGGACGGATCCGCCTTCGGCGGAGTATTCGGGTTGGGTTTCAATCAGGGTAAATCGGGGTGGAAGGACTTGTTCGATACGCATGGCGAGTCCAGGTCTGCGTCCGATATTTACTAAGTCGATGGCAAGGCGGATTTCCTCGTTGGCCGTGAAGGATTCAGGGGCTAGCACGTTGGCTCGGATGAGGGGGTCTTCAAGGCTGGTGCCGCGAACATAAATCATACGCGTTACTAAGGCTTCAACCTGAAGGATGTCAGCCCGTTCTTGTAAGGAGGCTTTTTGCGCGACGAAGTCCTCCCAACGGTTGAGGCGTTCCATAAGCATATCATATTCTTGGTTAATCTCGTTGGAGAGGCGACCCATTTGATGCTGTTGGGCAATCACTTGGGCTTGCGTTAATTGCTTGCGAACTTCTTTGAAGTTCAATTCGACCAAGGCCAATCGGGCTTGCAACACATGGGTTTCTGCAAAGAGCCATACTGATCCCGATTTTTGTGCAATCTCCCGTAATCGGGTGAGTAACTTTTTGAGCTCTTCTAAGACAGCGGGATTTCCAGTGATACGCAGTTCATACAATAGT
>JBHLNC010000005.1:0-19857 GCA_048937435.1 Promethearchaeota archaeon
ACAGGGAATATAAACGGAAATAATGGTGCCAGCCAAGTATAAAGAAAGAACAATCCAAGTGCCATCGCTGCAGAAGCCGGCACGGTCAAAATAGATGCCCATAGAATCTTTTTCACAGCTGGACCTCCTATTGGTGTCCGGTTCGCTAATCCCACACCTATCACTGCAGTGACCAATACATGTGTACCCGATAATGGAAGCCCCAATATTGTACCAATTAACAACACGAGGGCCACTCCAGACTCTGCCGCAAAACTTGAACTAGGTCGTAACTCGGTGACTTCTCTACCCACAGTTGCCACAACTCTTCGTCCAATCAAAAACAAGCCAATTGCCATTCCCACACCACCAAGAAGAAGAAACCACCTAATTAACGGTATACCATAAACAGTCGCGGTGGGATCAGGAAACGCTAACACCAGAATCCCCACCGCTTTTGCTACATCATTCCCTCCACGACTTAATCCAGTGATGATGACCATCACCATTAGCAAGATTCCAAAAACCCACTCCATGCGCCTCACACGATCCAAACCTGTCGCCCGAGGATACACAAATTTCCTCATCAAGTACTGGAGACAAAACGCAATTACCAACCCAAAAACTGGGCTGAGCACCCATCCGATGACAATTTCAAGCATAGTTAACCAATTAATAACTTGAACCGCTAACTGAAATTGTAACCACAACCCAATTCCCAATACACACCCAACGATACTGTGTGTCGTAGAAATAGGGTACCCTCTTACTGAGACAAGAAACAGCCAAATTGTCATGGCAATGGCGATAATGAGGACAATTTCGAGAGGTAGCTCGATATTCACCATGTCCGAGCCGATGGTTTTTGATACATCAGCTCCAAGAAGTTGAGCTCCAATGATTTGGAGAAAGGCACCCAAAAGAATTGCCGCGTTTAATATGATAATCTTGGATCCAACAACACTTGCCATGGTTTCATCGTTTGCACCAATAGCCAAAGCAACAACAAACACTAAGACAATGAGGAGAATGACTACAATGAGAAGTTCTAAAGACACGATTTCTACATCTCCTTTGAGTCCTAGTATGTTTTTCTGGCATTTCTGTAAGTGAAACTATAATCTCTATAGATTCTATATTTAGCACTGAACCACACAATTGACCCAAAAGAATCTTACGCAATAACTCAACGTACAACCATCACATATCAAAATTAGAGGACTACATATGCAGGTATCCTTAGAACAAGAAATCCGTCAAATGTCCTTGAAATGGGGCGCAGACTTGGTAGGGTTTGCTGCCTCAGAGCAATTTGATCGGTTTCCCGCTGAAAATCGTCCTACCTATACTCTTTCCTCTGCCCAAACAGTCATTGTATTAGGATTGCAAATGGTCGATCCACTCCTTGATTTGTGGCTTCATGCCCCTCCCACAACTGGTGCAGGGCGATATTCAACAGGTCGCGCCTTTGAGGATGAAATTCTCCGAGCGGTTTGTTACCGACTTGCTCTCGCTATGTTTAAACGGCGGATTGAAGCGAAAGTCCTCCCCTATGGACCGATACAGGAAAAAGAACACAACGGCTTCATCTATCTAAAAGATGCAGGAGTCCTTGCAGGACTCGGAGTTATTGGAAAAAATAATCTCCTCATCACACCGGATTTTGGACCACGTATTCGTCTTCGGGCTATTGCCATTTCAGAAAAACTCCCTCCCAGCCAGATGATGACCGATAATCCATGGTGCGCTATCTGTGACCGATGCATTCAAGCTTGTCCAGTAAACGCACTACAAGGCGGAAAATACAATAAAGAGCTGTGCTTGACAAGCCCTGATCACAAACGACCCCTTTCACCGGGTGCTGAGCTCTGGTGTACACGCTGCTCCTGTGTCTGTCCTATTGGTTCTCGTGTACCCTGTGATGATACACTAAAACTCCAGCCACTCACTAGACCAAAAGGAATTCTCTGATTTTTAGAATGTAAGAATAATTACGTATACGTTTTTTTCGATTCATTGTTCATGCATTAAGCATTGTTCGAGGCTAAATCTGTTTAAACAGAAATTGCACTAATAAATCGGAGTTCCGTTAGTCATTCGAAATGCCTTCTCTGCTATAGAGATCTTTAGTTATTTCTCTATACTCAGCCAAAATCCATAATTACCTCCAAATAAATCTAATAAGTAGAAACATGTTTTTTCGGGAAGGTGGTTACTCAAATGAATGAAAAAGTCACGTTCCATGATAAAGATATTCTCTCTGGAAAAATTGATCCTGATAGGATTCAATCACGGTATGTCTTTGTTTATGCCAGCGGTCTTGCGCGTACCGTAGCAGTGAACACCATTAAGGCAGCGAATCTGATGGCAAAATATGGTTGGAGGGTTGTGGGCATCACTAGTTGGGGTGTCCTTTTAGAGAGAGAATAGATTGGAATTTTATGAATACCTTCTTCGAAGTTTCTTTGATTCTTTACAATTATAGATTATTGGGGTATCATATCTTCACATTTTGTGTTATGGAGACCACGTAAGGACCTAGGAAATCGCTTTTTTCTCTCACTTCATTCTATTTTTCAGAATTATCTTTGTGTTCCATAAAATAGATTAAATTTTAAGTAACACTTCAAGGAAGACACATACTTTCAGAGAGGACTCCTAATGACCAAACATGACCTGATTGTTGTGGGTGCAGGTCCCGCAGGGGCCCATCTTGCTAGTCAAGCAGCAAAGGTTGGACTCGATGTCTTACTTCTGGAACGGTTGTCTCGGGATCGCGTAGGCGATAAAGTCTGTGGCGAAGGCATCGCCTTGCATCATCTCAAGAATGCCGGAATCCCTTATCCCAAAGGGAAAGAACTTGGGACGCCCATCAATGGTATCGACATCTATCCCCCAAGCATGCAAAACTTCGTAACGGTTAGTCAACAGCTTAAAGGTGAGCCCTGTCAAGGATGGACGGTGGACCGTCTCTATTTCGGTCAACGTCTTCTTGGGTATGCTGAGAAATCGGGAGCTGAAATTAGAGATCATGCCCATGCCCTTGAGCCCCTTTTAGACAATGGAAAGGCTGTTGGAGTGAAATACAAAGATACATCAACTAACACCATGAAGGAAGCACGTGCCAAAGTAACAGTTGATGCGAGCGGTATGTCGGCTAGTCTCCGTCGTCGAATACAACATCCATTCATCGAACAGACTATCGCATTAAAAGATCAGGCTGTTTGTTACCGTGAGGTTCTGGAACTCCAAGCTCCCTTTGAACCCAATGATCGCTGCTGGATTATCTTGGACGACCGGTACAGTCCTGGAGGTTATGTCTGGATTTTCCCCAGAGGTGGAAAAATCGCGAATATCGGATTAGGCACTCAAGGAGGTCACGGACACAAACCTAAGGAACTCTATCAACAATTCCTCGCTAGTAACCCTATTTTTAAAGATGCCAAGGTCATCCATGGTGGTGGGGGAGCTGCTCCCATCCGACGACCATTGTGGAGCTACGTTGCTGATGGTATCATCTTTATTGGAGACAGTGGGTGCCATGTCAATCCCATTCACGGAGGAGGGATTGGCTCTGCCATTGAAGCAGGCCACGTTGCCACCCCATTTATCAAAGAAGCGATTGAAGCTAGCGACGTTTCTGCTGAAGGTCTGTGGGGATTCAACGTGGAGTATAATCGACATCATTATGGACAAAAAATCGCATCATTGGATCTAATGCGACGATTACTTCAAGAAGTAGGTAACGAAGAATTCGAGTTTGTCATCAACAATCGAATCATCACAACGGAAGATTTACTTCGAGCAAATGCAGGAGAAGGTATTCAACTCTCCGCCACTGATAAGGCGGGACGATTTCTCCGTGGTTTAAGGCGACTTGGTTTACTCCGACGGATCCAGAAAGTTTCAAAGGCAATGGGAGAAATGCTGAACCTTTACCGCGGTTTTCCTGAAACGATGGCTGCATTTCCTGAATGGAAGAAAGAGGTTGAGCAGTTATACCGAAATCTCGGATATGAGCCTTGAAATCAGGTTCCTCTGTGATTGTCACTAGCTAGGCTTTTTACCTGCCCACCATTACAATATAGACATCTGTTAGCTCTCCAAGCCAAAAAGAGAATTCAGAAGGTGTTGTTCGAGATGGATCCGCCCATCGTTATTGATGCTCATACCCGCCATGTGTCAGATATCCTCTTCTCTCCAGATAATAGCGTATTAATCACATGTGGCATGGATAATCTTACTCAAATTTGGTCTGTAAACGATTGGACTCAACTCAACACGCTTTTTGGACATACGAACAGTGTAAATTCAGTGGCAATAACCACCAAAGGTAACTTCTTGGCAACGGGTTCCACGGATACCACTGTAAAGATATGGCAGTATCCCTCTGGAACGCTTGAGCACACGCTCAGTGGTCATAAGAAGACTGTCGCAACTGTGGCGTTTTCGCCGAATGGTGAATTTGTTGCTTCTGGTTCATATGACGGGCATGTTAAGATTTGGGATGTGACAACTGGAACAGAGCAGCTGACACTTACGAATTTGGGACGGAATATTGCTTCCATTTCATTCTCTCCAGATGGAAAATTCCTTGTAGCTGGGGGATTAGGCAATGATATTTTTCTCTGGGAGGTTCCTTCTGGTGAGTTCGTCAGGCAAATAGCAGGGCATGAAACTGCAGTGTCTGCCGTGACTTTTTCACCGGATGGCGAGTGGCTTGGTTCAATAGGTTATGAACAAACTCTGAGAATTCGGTCGACGAAAAATTGGGAGGAACATCTTTCAATTTCTTTGGAATCGCGGGGTAGTGACCTCGATATTACTTCAGACAACAAGAAGGTAGCTGCTGCCATCGATTTTGGTGTTCGTATGTGGGATATTCGATCGGGTGAGATTTACAAGCAGTATGAATTGCCTGTTCAAGGGGTGTATACTGTGTCGGTGTCACCAACTCGACGGTGGCTTGCTGTGGGATCAGCTGATGGTTTAGTCCGTATTTGGCAAATTCGAAAACCACCGATGAAAAAATGAATCCCCCCTCCACTCCCCAACTATGGGGGTCCTAATTCTTCTCGCCATCCCTCAGGATGGGTCATCAAAACTCCGTTGTCCGAAACTTACCCACCTTGGACGCGTGCCAGGATGGTGTTCGGTTCCTGCATCATTGACGGGCACTGCCGCGAAGGACTGTTACCTCCCGCCTCAAGACAGGCGTTTTCTGTCTCCGCCCAACTGGCGGCGACATTTAAGTTGTAAACAGTTGAGTATAAAAACCTCAACTGTTTACAAGCTTGATGCTTCCCAAGCATCTGCTGTGGTTACCGGACAGTTCGGAGGGCAGGTGTCGAATGGACAACACCGCCCTCCACCAAGAGGCATTAACTCAGGGGTGGTCTAATATTCAGATTGCCGGTAACTAACCTTGTATAGGGCGTATGTTGCTTTTTATACTGCTTGTGTAATTGAGGGCACATCTCAGCATTTCTAAACGTACTCTGCTACGAAGAAAAAATATGTACGGATGATAGAAATCTATTCAAGGTCCCTTTAATTGCAGGTCGAAGATTAGTCCAACTTAATGCAACGAGTAACTGAAATCCCACATACGAGGCAGCAAACCAGCGCCAAAGGGCATACTCCATCCAGAACAATGGAAAATCCCAAACAGTAGTGGTCGCAGTAAACAATAGCGGTACAATCCACATTATTAAAGCCATCACGAGAAGGGGCTTGGGAGGTGTTTCTCGGGTCAGAAGATATCTCACAGTCCACCATAGGAAGGTTCCCCACACTAAGATAATTTGAAGGAACAACACGCCATAGAAGATAGGTATAGGAATAAATGCAGGAACTGGGTTGGAGGGATAATAGCCTTCAAATGTTGCTGGAGCTAAGACATTGTAGTATTGGGCTCCAAAGCCAAACCAGAGAAATCCTGCTAGGTTTTGAATGAAAACGGGAAGACTTGCACCAAACAATAGCTCGAGCCCTGAAACAGGTTGTGCAATTATTGTATGCACAAAATAGATGCTCAAAGCAGCCATGAAAATCCCCAGGATGATCAGGGCGTGTCGTCTTTGTCGTTTCATCAGGAAGTAGATAAGTATCGCAGGGAGAGCAAAAGCGAAGGTTTCTTTGATGAGAAATGCCAAGGCCAAGAACCCTCCAGCCAACCATGGTCGGTCCGTCCACACCCAATAGATGGTTAGAATTAGAAAGGGCATCGCAAACAGGGAGATTTGGAATAGGGGAATGACGTTGAAGAAGTAACTGTATTGAACACCCGTTGCTGCCAAGCCTGCCCACCCCGATCCAGTAATAGCCCGAGTAGTCCAAAATGTAAGGATAAGATTCAACGCAGCTACACAAACACACAGTACACTTAACGGAAAGATAAAACCTGCACCCGCCCAACCTGTAAGAAATACGACTGGATAGAAGATAAGGGGAGTTCGATAGATACGTAAATCACCTAAATCTCCAGTAGCCTGTGCTGCATGTCGCCACGCCGTATAGAAATCTTCACCATTCAACATGTAATAGATAACCGTCTTGTGCATCGTATCATCGTCTAACGCGATACGCGGTGCAAAATGTGCACCCCACGAAATGGACAAGAACACACCCCAAATTATGCTACAGACAAAAAGAAGGACAATGAAACTAAAGACACCTTCTTTACGAAGGACAGTGGGGATGGATGTCACGGTGAAGTATTCACCCTAATCAGTGTGTTCTATTCTCCACTACTTGTAAGAAGCTATTCAAAAGATTTAGGCTTCTAAGCCAAGTTATGTGTGAGCACAATGACTACAATCTTGGGAAGTTTCTGCTCCACACACAGCGCAGGTGTTTCGGACTTTTAGACAGATTTCACATAACTTCTGAGATGTTTGTTTCTCAGTTAAACTGCCTACCTTGATTTTGTGTGCCACCTGATCAATATCATCTAGGATATGTTGACCTAAAACCACAGCGGTTCCCCGTTCCCCTTTCATGTAATGCGAAATCGTCGCTTCTGTAGTTCCAAGGAGTTTAGAAATCTCAACCTGCGTCATTCCATCTTTGACTAGAGCCCTCGCTAAGGCTGCTTTAATTGCAGGTAACGCTTCTCTAGCAACAGTCTGACAAGGAAATGCCATAGCTAAGAATCCTCGTTAATGGTGGGTAATGGAATTAACAACGTTAAGTCATAGTCAATGTTGTTAATATAAGTATTAGCCACTTCCCAATGACAATCTCATAAAAACAAAGTTTGTGACAATTTAGTCAGGTTATTCTAGGTGTTGAGAAGAGATACTCGGAAAATTAGTTACTAGCATGAAGGTTTTGAAGGGTAATATCTTTAGGTTCATTAGCCAATGCCCTTATGGTCAAACACTTCCCGGTGACTCATCATGATGCCTGAAGACATGCGACGAGATCTTCCCATCACCCAACAATATATCTACTTTGATAACGCTGCAACCACTCCAGTTCCTAGCCCAATTATCGATGAAATAATCGAATATTTCGAAGAATATTGTGCTAACATCGAAAGGGGAGCATATTCTATCGCAGCAAAAGCCTCCCAAGTTTGTGATGATGCACGCAAACAGATAGCAGGACAGTTGCTCCATTGTGAGGTGGACGAATTCATTTTCACACGGAATCAGACTCAAGCTACGAATTTCGTTGCATATGCATTAGAACATCCGTTTCTGAATCGCTGGAGTACTGGTTTCAAATTTGCGCAACCTCTCGTGAAGTGGACCCCTGAAAGTAAAATTGTATCCACGCTTATCGAACATCATTCGAATTATCTACCTTGGCTACGCTTAGCCAAACATGTAGATGCCCAATTTCATAGCATTCCGCCTACCAATGAAGGACGACTATTACCAGAAATGTTCACTGAGGTTGTCGATGAACACACTAAATTAGTTGCCTTCCAACACGCGTCCAATGCCATGGGTACAAAGCATGATGTCGCAGCGATTATTCGTGCGATTAAAGCCGCTAACCCTCAATGTCTGGTCTTTGTTGATGGTGCCCAAGGCGCCGGTCACATGCCTGTTAATGTCAAGACCATGGGCTGTGACTTCTACTCCTTCTCTGGTCATAAAGGACCACTCGGACCACCTGGAACCGGAGGACTGTATGCTCGTGATGAAATCCTTCGAAGAATGGAACCTGCAGAAGTGGGAGGTGGGGCTATCGCAGATGTCACAGCTACTGACTATATGCTTCGCAGTGATCATCGTGCGCGACGGTGGGATCCAGGAACACCTAATATCATTGGTCTAATCGGATTAGGTGCTGCGGTCAAATATCTTAATCGAATTGGAATCCAGCGAATAGCCGAACATGAACACAAATTAACCAAATACCTCATCGATGGTTTACGGGAGATTCCAAACCTTACCATCTATGGACCTAAAGAAGATATGACCTGGAAGGTGGGTGCCGTCTGTTTCAACATTGAAGCATGGATATCGCATGACTTGAGTCTAGCCTTAGATTCCCAATGGAAAATACTAACTCGGGCTGGCCATCATTGTTGTCAGCCACTCATGCGCTTGCTTAACATTTGGGATATCTATGCTGGAAATGTGCGAGCTAGTTTTCATTACTTTAACTTAGTCGAAGAAGTTGACACCCTTATCGAAGCTCTCAAAACCTTAGCAGGCTAGCTTTCTCATACCCTATGCACAATTTTTGCATGCCACACAGTTCTCATGGCGAGCAATTGGAAACTGATCAAATCGTAAACTGTTCAAATCAACAAATAGGAGATGCCCGGCAAGTCGTGGCGAATGACCCAAAATTATACGGATTGCTTCATGTACCTGAATATTTGCCACCACACCAAGGAGCGTTGGATAAACGCCGATCGTGTGACAAGTAGGTTGTTGTGCATCGTCCACTCCACCATAGATACATTCCAAGCATGCGGTTTTTCCAGGAAGTATTGTTGTTAAATTTCCTGTGGCTTCGAGTGCACCGGCAAAAATGTAAGGGACGTTGTTACGGCAACAGGCATCATTTAGAATATATCGGGTGGCAAAATGATCCAGTCCATCAATAATTACATCCATATCTTTGATGAGGTCATTGACTGTATCTTTGGTCAATTGGACCTCAATGGGTTCAATCGTAACCTCGGGATTTAATGGTTGTAATCTTCGAGCCGCCAGATGAACTTTGGGCTTACCAATATCTTTCTCACGATACAAAAATTGACGTTGAAGGTTTGTTGCATCCACAACATCAGGATCAACAATACGCAGCTGCTCAATACCTAGCGTGACCAGTTTTGTTGCTGAAATGCTGCCTAAGCCACCAATCCCAATTACAGCGACTTTGGATTTTTGGATTCTTTGCAATCCTTTTTCGCCAACGTCGCGTAGTACTACAAACCTTTGATACCTTTCAGAAATCTTTGACATGAAGGGCTCCCCGAGCAAATGCTAGAGTGCAGCTTTCTGCTTTGCTTCTTCAAAAAGCTGTTGACCCTTCTTGCTCACTTCGATTTCTGCAGATGGTAAACCCCCACCGGCCGTTCGATGGATGGCCACCACACCCTCTTCTTGTAATTCAAGGAAGTGATTATCTAACCACGCTGCAAGCGAGATACCCAATGAAGGTGCAAATCCGATCTCTTTGGCTCCCACGCGCGACTTGCCTTCCACAATCTTGGTGGCAAATGCTGTCAAGACAAGATACTGCTGGTTCTTTTGTAATAGAATGTCCTGAATACTAATCCGTGTTTCCAACATTTCCAGACGATCCCGGATTTCAGCAAACCGGGCATACTCCTCTTTCATCTTCTCGATTTCAGCTAGGGCTTCCTCCAAACGCCTCTCAAGATCTTCTTTATCCTTGCTAATCACTTCACGATCCTTTGTGAGTTCCTTCAGACGTAGTTGTTCCTCTTCAAGCGCAGCAATCTTTTGCTCTTGTGTTTCTTTCAAGCTTGTCAATTGTTGAACCTGTGCCTCAAGATCTGCTACTTGTTTACTAGCTGTGGCAGCTTCTTTCTTCGTTGCTGCAAGTTCCTGCTGTATCTCACCAAGAGAAACAGCCTCCTTCTCTGCTTGGGCTTTTACTTCCTCCAACTGTGCTTTAGCCGTATCGCGTTCCGATTGCAACTTCTCCAATTGACTTTGCATCTCCTCCATACTGGAAGACACTGACGCTAATTCCTTCTTCGCAGCTGCTTCCGCCTGCCTTGCTTGTTCCAATTGTTCTCTTAACGACGATATTTGGCTATCAAGCTCCTTCTTTGTTGCTACTGTCGATGCCTCTGCGGTAGACGCCGCTGCGGTCGCAGCAGCCAGCTTTGCATTCAGCTCAATGACCTGCTTCACCGCAGCATCACGTTCATTCAATACTTTCTGACTCTCTTCCCTCACTCTGATAAGCTCAGATTCAGCCTGCTTCAACGATTCTGATAGCTGCTTATTCGTTTCCTTTAACTTATCTAGACGACGTGCATCACGCGTCGATTGTGACTGCATCCGCTTCTCCAAATCAGCTATTCGCACCTTTGCATCTGCCAATTCTTTCTCCAGTTCCTCACGCGTCTTCTGCGATGCAGCAATCTCATCCTGCAACCGCTTCCGCAGTTCTTCCCGCTCAGCTTCCGTCATCGATGCTAAAGCGCTGAGTTCATCCGCTGCCCCAGCAAGTCCGACCTTCGCTCGGGTAATCTCTTGAATCTTGGCACGGGCCTGCTCACTAAACCGCTTCGACTCTGCCGTCACACCCTCCTGAATATCATTCACAACCGGGCCAGAAAGACGTCCGAAGCCAATCGCTTCCATACGCTGTTCAACCCTGTCTGCTAGCATAAGGAGACTACGCTGTAAATCACGGGTCAGCACGTCGATAGCATCGACGAGATCCGTAGTTAGCGCTTCGATTTGACGTTTCAATTCCTCAGATTTTGCGGCTTTATCTGCTGTATTTTGTGCCATTGAACCCACCTTCAATTGGGAAGAATCCCGACTACTCTATTCTGAGCCGACGAACCTAGATAAGGTTTGCTCCCAAAAGCGAAAATTCGTGAGTTTGTATGAAAGAAATGCAGTTCTTCTTCTTGAAAATTTTCACCAATTAATTTCAGATTGTTATGCAAATCCTTTTTACTTGATGGAAATAGTTTTCTAAATCGATTCTTTGTTAAGGTCCCGTCCAGTAAAATTGAGGGTATTGATTGATGAGCCGGCAAAGGCTAAGATATCGCAAAACTCGGAAGGAGCGGGTAATCCAGTTTCTGAAGGATTTTCGAAGAGTGAAGTTTGGTGTTGTTGGATTAATTATTCTAACTGGTTTTTTTATGATGGCTTTGTTGGCTCCAATTTTGTTTCCTGTATATCCGGGTTTGCGTTTTGTGTATGGGATTGGACCGAATGCATCTCCACCAGCTTGGCAGGCATTTTTCGATCCCTTATGGGCCCCAACCGGTAACTATGTTCCTGACCCTTACTTTGGTAGTGATGCCAATTTAGACTTTGACACTACTAACCCAGAAGTCAGCTTCTTTTCTTATGATGCTAATGAGGTTTATGTTGGGAATCAGTCAGTTCGTCTGGGGTTTATCGATTCTGATGAAAGTGTAGCTTTTCACGAGAATGTCAGTGCTAGAATGACGTTTCTCTTTCCGTATCGGACTCCATCGAATATACGAATTAATTTTGCAATGAAATCCCAGCTTTCGGGGAATTTCACGAAATACTCTTTCTCGCCTTATGTGCGTGTTGACATTCCTGAACGTATTAATGTTGATTCTCGTTTCCATCATTTCACGTTTCTGAGTGCTGTCAGTTCTTGGGAAATCTATGAGGGATATATTCCTGAATTTGTAAGTTATTTTATTTTCAAACCCGGAGCAGAAATCAAATTGGAGTTTGGTTTGGAACTCGTGGAATCCGATCCGAATTGTACTGGGATGATTGAAGTCTGGTTTGATAAAATGGAAATTCTTGGAGAAAGAAGAGCTTATGGGTTGCTTGGAACGACACAGTATGGGAATGATGTGTTGGCACAAATTTTTTGGAGTACACATGTTACATTTTTTATCGCCGTTTGTACGGCTATATTAACTTCAGTGATAGGTCTTGCTGTTGGTGTAACGGCAGGATATTTTGGGGGCATTCTTGACGAGTTATTAATGGGGATTTCAACGTTTTTCTTAATTATTCCCGTTATACCTGTTCTGATGGTACTGATGGTACTCCTTCAAGGAGCAAGTTATTCATTTCTTATTCTTATAATCTCAATCCTTTGGTGGCCTCGTACTGCTCGTATGATTCGTTCCCAAGTATTGGTGGAAAAAGAGAAGCTCTATGTGGAGTCTGCTCGAGCATCGGGGGCTTCCTCATTCTACATAATATTTCGTACTATAGTTCCTAGTGTTTTGACAATTTTCTTTGTGCAATTCGCCCTAACTGCAGCCACAGCTGTTGTTATTGAAGCGAACTTGGGATTCTTTGATTATCTGCACAACTTCGATGAGTGGCGAGGTACGGTGGATTCACCCCTTTTTTTGCCAATCAACTATGTCTCTTGGGGCCGTATGCTTGGTGCCGCATATTATAACGGCGCAATTAGTAGTGGTGAGTGGTGGCTATTTGTACCAGCCGGGCTTTGCCTCACACTTTTTTCTCTTAGTTGGGTGTTTCTCGGTCATGGAATCAATACAACATTGAATCCAAAACTTAGGCTTCTTCAACAAAAAAGATGAGATGCCGAACAACAGATGAAATCGAGTCCTGTTATCAGTCTATGAATTCAATAACCTTAGTGTTTATAGGGAACACAGCTATCAACAAATCAACGAACTAGGTTGAAGCTGATGCATATGAAAACTGAAGAGGTTCTAGAGGTGCTTCGTCGTGTGCTTGATCCTGAACATCCTGTTAATGTTGTTGAGATGGGTTTGGTGAAAAATGAAGATGTAGAAATCATCGATGAGACCATTCGCGTTGAGTTTGCTCCAACCAGTCCCATGTGCCCTATGGGCGCTGTTATTGGGATAATTATTCGGAAGGCGTTGGAGAATGAATTTCCTGACAAGAAGGTTACTGTGACGGTGAAGACTGGAACGCATATGCGCGAAGAGGCATGTAACACGATGATTAACGACGAAGATCAATACCAGATGGCTATTGAGAAGCTAACCGCCTCAGGTGCCTTAGATCGATTAATTGTCAAAGGTTAGATACAACATTTTGTTTACCTGGCAATATTCACTCTGAAACCATTTAGTAAAGCCTTTTGAAGAACTTCTAGTCAAAAACAAGCTAGAATACGGATTCTCAGAGGTTTGAGTATGGTCAAAGGACAATTTATCGCTGTGATTGATTTAGGATCAACTGGAAATCGCTCTGTTCTTTTCGATTTGAAAGGGTCTGAAATTGTGAAAGCTTACCAAGAATTTCCGACTATCGCCGAGGTTGAGAAACAAGCTGAACAGAATGTTGAGGATTGGTGGCAAACCACTCAAAAAACCATGCAAGAGGCATTACAAAAAGGGAATATCAATCCAGCTGATGTTTTTGCCATCTCAGTGGTTACTCAACGTGCGACTCTTGTGCCCTTGGATAAAGATGGGAACCCTTTGGCGAATGCGATTACGTGGATGGATTTTCGTATCTCGCCTTCTGCTGAAGAACACGAAGCGATAGTCAAAAAGCGTACAAGTTTGCGTCGAGCCTTATGGTTTAAGGATATGCAGCCAAAGGTGTTCAAAAAAACCGTGAAGTTTGCGACACCGGATGCATTCATCTATCACCGGCTTACTGGCGAACTAGCCTCCGATTATACCAATCATTCCTTTGGGCTCCTTGATACTGAAACTTACAAGTTATCAGATACTCTCGCTGAACAACTTGGTCTGCCGGTATCGATGTGGCCCGGGATATTGCCCTCTGGAAATATCATAGGAGAACTGACATCAGAAGCCGCCAATCAAACCGGGTTAGCTGCAGGGACACCAGTGGTGACGGGTGGTGGAGACCAGCAATGTTCCGCAGTGGGTCTAGGTGTTTTGAAGCAAGGTGTAGCGAAGGTTACCACTGGAACCGGTACTTTTGTTGTCACGCCTGTAGAGAAGGAAACCAAAGATCCAATGGGAGTCACCTTTTCATTCCCCCACGTGTTACCGAATCAATGGGTGATTGAAGGTGTAACTCCCGGAACTGGGACTATACTACGCTGGTTTAGGGACAATTTCGGTCATGTAGAATCTGCAGTCGCTAATCGGCTTGGCCGTGATCCCTATGATTACATCGTGGAACAGGCAGCCCAATCACCTCCAGGAAGTAAGGGCTTGGCTTTGTTTCCTTTCTTTAGTTTTGGTTTGGGACTTATCAAAGGATTAGGTTTTCAACACACACGTGCTGATATTGCTCGAGTAATCCTTGAAGCGGGCGGCTACGTTCCCCGATTTCTCATTGATGTGATGTTTTCGGCAGGCGTTGGAATTGAGGAGTTACGTCTCGATGGCGGGGGCTCACGATCAGCCTTGTGGCGCCAGATTCAGTGTGATATCACCAATCGACCATGTATTAAAACTGAGGTAGATGAAGGAACTGCCCTTGGGGCTGCGATCCTCGCTGCGGTCGGTACGAAACAATATGCTTCGGTCGAGAAAGCTGTGGATGCAATGGTACATGAAGCAGAAGTTCATACACCCAATCCTAAGAATGCTGAGGTCTACAACCAAGGGTATTCAACGTTCCAAACACTGGTAATGGAGAATCTCCAAGAAATAATGAAGCATGTATGAAAGGCACTAGATGGTTGCATTAGTTTTCTGTAGGATGATTCGGATGCAGAGTGGATAGACCCAAATCATGGCTGCAATGGCTGAGACGATTTCAGGAATGGCTACACCAGTAAACACGGTCAAATCGAGGTAGTACAAAACCCACACTAGCATGCTAATGAAGGCAAGGATAAACGCGGATATTCCAAAGATTCGAGTTTCCTTTTCGAGTATTAACCGTATTCCAAACAACATACCAGCAATTATCAGATGTACAAAGAAACCAAGGGATACAATGAAATGAAGTTCACCATAGCCCTCATGGAAATTCCCGATTCCGATGAGGAAGAATTGGGAAACCGTCAGTAAAACCGCTGCAATCACTCCAAGGGTCGACCGTTCAAAGTGTTCATACCTGATCAGCCAAATTGTCAACACGAGGGTAACAAGTCCTGTGATTGTTAGAGCCGAATTAAAAATGAGTGCTGCAGGGTTGTATCCGGGCGTACCACTTGAGCCACCAAGCATCCATGGATGACCAAGATCGCTCAACGCGTTTGTAAACCAGTTAAACCAGGGTGAGACCAAAATCGCGAGGGCAATACCTGAGAAGGCAATCAACGGACCAATAATTCCACATACTCCTGCAAACCGAGACGAAAAAATGAATTCCCGGACAGGGTGGATCTTTTGAGCCTCTTCGTCATTTGACACAAGAGTCAACTCCTCTGGAAACCCACCTACGCCCTTATGACTCAAATAAGACTTGTGCCTCAACCGTATTCCCAGATCTTTTCACATTTCATATCCATACCAGTACATTCTGATACACACCGGAACAATCCAAATGAATCCAGCGATGGCCATAATCATTTCCGGGATTGCAGCCCCAGTCCACGGGGCTAGATTACTAAAGCCTACAAAGAGTGTAATCGTAATTATCACTCCCATAGTCAAAGCGATGATTCCTTCGATTCGAGTGGATGGATTTCGAACGAATGCAATTCCAAGGATAATAGTACAGCTGAAAAGGGTAAAGAAGAAGCCTAACGCTGCAATCGTATGGGGGAATAGGAGGGCTTCATGATAGACACCCACAAGGACAAGAAACATCATGGAAATCATGAAGAGAAAGGTTCCAATCATGCCAATGATTTTCTTACGCAAATAAAAGAACATGAGCAAATGCATGCAAAAGATTATTGTAATGATTCCAGTGAGGATGAGTCCTCCGTTAAAGTATGGGGCAGCAAAATTGAGACCAGGAGTGCCATTAAGACCACCCAGCATACCCGGATGACCAAGATCACTTAAGGCATTGGTCCACCAATTGAACCACGAAAGAGAAAGGCTAATAGCAAAGGCAATGCTGGCAAAGCCAATCAACGGTCCTAGGATGCCACAGATGGCACCTACCCTCGATGAAAACAGGAAACTTTCTGAAATCGCTTCTTGCGCTTCTGTTGATTTTGAAGCCATATCCTCACAGCCAAATTACAGATTTCAACAGGAACAGTCCTCTGTTTCAAGGAGTGTTAAATCACTTACTCTCTTTAGAAACGAACGGACGAAGTTCGGTTGGCAAAAGTTCACCAATTGCTTGGAATTCAGCAGCCAGCTGTTCCATGAATTCAACGAGAAATTGATGACGAGAGGCACCTAACCGTTTCCCTGATTCCGTATACATTCGGTTGTGAAGTCTCAGTAATTTTCGGTCCAAGTGCTCAATCGTTCCAAGGAGCCCACGTTGTTGCATCAAGCTCTCAGCAATGGTCCGGGCTAGCCCTAAGGCTCCCATTGCATCGAGCTTATCAGCATCACTAAGAATCTCTCCCTCTAAGGAATCAGGAGTCAAGTTTTCACTAAACCGATGAGTCCTAATGGCACTCGCAACCAAGGGAAGTTTCTCCGGAGGAAATGAGGTTGTGGCAAGGAAGGTGACCGCCATATTCGCTCCTACAGTTGCATGTGATTCCCCCGAAACCTCTTCATCAGGACGACCGATATCATGAAGCAATGCTGCAGCCTCTAACACTTCAAGATCCGCATTCTCATTTCTGCCAATCAACATACAGAGTTGACGCACGCGAAGAGTATGTTCATAAGAATGGGCATCCCATTTTCCAACTTGGAAAGCATTGCGAGCGAATTCTTCAATCTCTTGGACTAAGGATGCATCCACTACAATTCACCTGTTTCCTCGATCGTAATATCTTCAGACAATTCGAAGATAGGAGATTCATTTTCCAAAATGGGTGGAAAACGTTTCCAACGGTAAATGCTGTAAGCGATGGGAAGAATGACAAAGACGAATACAGCGAGAAGTGCAGAAAGAGCGGCCGTAATCATCCCATAATATTCTAGTCCAAACACGGGAACTTCTACATAGAGAACCCAAGATAACACAAACACCAGCACTCCGATTAATACTGCAAAGAGTCCAAAGGGATTCGGTGAGACAGCCCGTTGCATTTTCGCAGCTCCTAACAACGCTAGAGCAAACGTCATCAACAATAGTGCCATCTCAACAAAGACTGAACCTTGGACGGGGGAGGCTACAGCTGCAATGATGTCTGACCAATTGTGAAAATACTGGATTACACGGAACCTATAGTAATACACTAAGACAGGGTAGAAAATACCGAAACTAGCCAGGGCAAAAGAAACTTGTGGGAGACGCCTCCAAAGAACAATTGCTGCCACAATGGCTACAATAGGAAATACCATGAACAAATAAGAAAGATAATCAAGCGGGCTTTGCTCCAGCAATAATCTCACGTACGATGGAATAGGAATAGCAGGAATTACTGGAGGGGGTCGAGGTATAATCATGAGAGAATATACAATTGGAAACCACCCCCATATGGCAATTGGAATTAGAATAACGAGAATGATGAGCAGCACCCAATATTTTCTGATATTCCTTTTTGTTTCAGGAACCTGGAGGTATCCTGAAAGCCATTTGATTGATTTCACGACAGTATATCCTAGGAGGATGACTTGAAGGAAGACAAAAACTACCCAACATCCAAGGAAAATCATCTGAAAAACACCTAAACTTCCCTCTTGACCATGAAGGAGAAACCAAAAGAAACCGTTGTTTCGGAGCAGTGGCGGAAGGATGAAGACGAAAAGGATGATAAAACCACCAATGAGGAGAGGGGACATGAAGTGGCGAATCCTAGATTCATAGAGAACTTTCCGTCCTTGGGTAAACACGCCAATGAAACCTAGGACAAGAAACCCGACGAAGGCCCCTATTCCAGCAAGATATACTATAGTAACGATATTGACGATAAAGATCCCACCAGTAAGTCCTGCTTCAATTACAAGATTCCGTATGGGTCTTTGGAACATCGCGAAAATTAGGAAAAATGTCATTGTGCCCAAAAAGACAATACTATGAGACCAATTTTCCCGATTGAAGAATAGCCGCAAACCCGCGAAGTAATTTTTCAAGGCTTGCCATGCTTCTGAAGGGAGTTTCTTAATGGTTTCAATGAGATTCAACGTAACACATCCATGAAATCGTCAAGAAAAGCTTCTACCACTACACAATGGCGCGATGATAAAAAACTAATCATCCTCAGAAATTACGGAAAACAACGTGAAAACCCCTCTCTGATAGCCTTCACATAAACTATAAGGGCTTATCTTTAGGGGGGTATCTATACACATTTCTGGATGTTGACATATTATGGCTTTAATTGGGTTTATTCTTCTACTCGTTGGTGGTGGCATCCTCCTCTATTCGGGAACTTCCATCGCCCTTGATATGGCCACTGCAGCCATGTTAGCTGGGTTTCTCGACTCGATAATCGGAGCACCAAATGGTCAAATTCTCGTGAATGTTCTAGTTTATTTTACTAGTCTCGGTGGAATCTTCGTCATTGTTGGATCCATTCTCTGGTATGCCGCTGGCGAAGGCATCTTCGCCCTCATCGGTAAAATCTTAGTCATGCTCGCTACCTTCTCCGCCTTCTACTACCTGGCCCTCCAAATCCTCTCAATAATTGGGTTAGGTATCTTTAGTCTGCCTATACAACAAATCATCCTCTATTTCCTAACAAGTGGACTCGGAGTTACTGCCGTCATACTAATCATCATAGGCGACATGATTGGCGCAGGACGAAAAAAGAAAGAGGAAAATAACGCATAACACATGAGTCCATTTATTGTGAATTGGTTCGGTTTCTTAACCGACGTATTGTTTCAGGTACGAATAGGAGCACCAACAACAAGGCGATGATGTTCATCACAACAGCGAAGACCATATTCCCTCGAATTGTGATGAATACAAACTGGACTAGGGCTCCGCCAATTATTGGACCTATTCCAGATCCCAATGAATTTGCCGTAGCGATAGTTGACATCGCACGTCCTCGACGTGCAACCTTACTTAGATCCGCAGCTGCTGCATAGCTTGCTGTAAAGATCATTGGATAGAAGGGGATAATCCAAAGAATCATGGCGACCCAAGGATCCACTACAAACACGTAAACCGTCATAAAAATTACATAACTACCAAATCCCATGAGGAGCATCGGTTTTCGCCCAAAGCGATCTGTTGCTCGTCCTGCAACTAACGTAACAGCAAAGCCCGTGAGAGACGCAAATCCGTTGGCTAATCCAAGCGTGATTGCTGTTCCTGCAAGTTCTTCGATTAAAAAAATCCCGAAAAAGAACGATAAGGCATTCACCCCAATACTACCAATAGCTACAGCAATGGCAATCAATAGGAGAATACTATGTGGGGTCATCCATTTTCTAGCAGGATTCACTGGCTCACTAATCAGTTCCTCTTCAATAAATGGACCTGATGCAAGTGATGGAATCTCACGAACTAATATTAGAATTGTAAGAATGCCAATGAAGTATGCAATGGCACCAAGTAGAAACAAACCCTCCATGCCGATGAGCGTGAATAAAAATCCACCTGAGAACGCTCCGACAGCCCATCCTAGGCTGCTTGTTGCTAGAAGTAAACCTACGGCTCCTCCTTTTTGTGTCTGAGCTTCGGTAAGGTACGCATTGGCAAGGGGAACAGCTGCGAGAGAGAAGAAATAGGCTGCACATGTAACGATAAGGAATGTTATACTGTCCTGGATGAAGATGTAGAGAAG
>JBHLNC010000189.1:0-4623 GCA_048937435.1 Promethearchaeota archaeon
TCTTGTTCGACGTCACGGGATTGGTACCTGCGAATACTACGTCGACCCTTAATGATATCAAGTAAATTCATGGTTGTTCGGCATTTCATGTTCTTGACTAGTAAAAATATGATTACAATGTCCTACTATTCATTAGGTTCATCAAAGAGATAGTGTGTAGCAGATGGTGGGGTTAGTAGCTGATAATGAGCTGAAAGACGTTTGAAAAGGTCATTGGGGTCAAGTGAAATGGCGCTGTCTATCCATGCAAAACTTGATTCTTGACCCAATCGTTCAGGAGAATAGCGTCCGAACATTTGTGAAAGATAGGTCTGGACTAATTGGCGACGCCGTGTCAGAATACCTACCTTTGATTGCAACTTTTCTTTGGATGTTGGGTCAGTAGCTTCACGTTGTTGGATGATTGTATCCATTCGTTCCTTCTCAAGCCGGGATTCATCTGAGATGAGTTGTGCGGCAGTTTCTAGAATATATTCTCCACTTGCTGCTAAGAGAGAACGAGTTACTCCAGGATTTTCTTCGTTATATCCTGTGGTAATTGCAGAGGTGTGGCAATGAAGTTCACGCGGTTGAAGTGAACTAAGGTTCTCACTCAATAGTTTCTGTGCTTGGCGTCGAGTCCAAGGATTTCCATAATAAAGACGATTATATCGAAAGAAGATTGGAGAGATGCTTTGAATTGCCTCGAGTGCTGGAGACACTTGGGCGTGATAATCCGTTTCACCAGCGCCTCCCACATGAAGAATCACAGGTGTATAACTTTGTACGAGAAACGCACGTGTGTCAACCCGTGGTGAAAGAAAGTCAGCCCATGGGCTGAGATCCGGGGACTCTTCTTTTATCAGGATTGAGTGGTCAGCTCTACATTTAGGACAACGGGCGCCTATCTCAACCTTACCAATGGTTATTGGGTGACTGAGTGTAGGGTCTAGACGGGTTCGGTGGCAACCCTTTGTCGGACATTCAAGATGAAAGGGCACATAGTCTTCAGTGCGAATACCAATGCCCGGAGTATAACCAAATTCTTCGAGTTGGCCTCCGCTATGATTTAGGGCTTGGATGAGACGAGAGCGGGTTGGCGATTTCAATAGATACTCAAAAGCTGGGAGCATAAGTTGGCGTATACGCGCATTCGAAAACACTTGGAATAAGATGCCACTGTCCTGCGACAGGTTAACGATCTTCATCCAGAGGAGCAAACTCCACTCCGAAATAGTGTGTGCCTGGGTGAATGTTGATTCAAGGATGCTAGTAAGTGTCTGGATTCGATTCTCATATTGGCTCTTTTGTTCCTTAGGCAATCCTGCAACTAATTCATGATAGGTTGAGGAAATTTTCGTTAGCGCTTTCCTTAACCAAGTCTGTGGGGGGAGCGGTAACACATGCATAGGTGATTGTTTGTATTCACGGGGAATAGGCATCGAGAATGTGATTCCTCGAGGTCCGGGGCTGGGCAAATGAATTACGGTTAATTCCTTTTGCTCATGGTCGTGATCCCCCACAAACATGACAGGAACCGTATTCTGTAAAGTTGCGAGTCGGCTAATGGTGGCGAGTTTATTAATTACAAAGCCCGGACCACCAAAAAAAGCTGGTTGGTGTCCCGCCTCCACAACTGCTGTCTGTTCCTCTAAGAGTTCTAAGTTCTTCTTCACCTTCGGAGTTAGCATTTGAGATTCTCGATGAATATTGCGTATTGCATCACAAAATCTGCTTAATCGCTTTTGGGAAAAGATAGGTTGCTGATTGGTGCGATATCCCTTGATTAGAGGGCGACTGATGGTCACAGCTTCCTTCATATTAAGAGGAATTGGTCCCCAAAATCGGGGGGCAAGCTCATTACCATCGAATACATACTCTGAATACATTTTACTTGGCATTGCTGGTGGGGTCACTATTCTGGGGCCTCCTCCGGTTGGCGTCGATACGCAACTACAACAAGGCTGGTTAATAGTATTAGAGTAGTAGTGAGTGCGAGTATTGTAGCGACATTCGTTGTTAAGTACTGGTTATCAATGATTGGCCATGAACCAAGGCTATGCCATACTTCTTCTTCCACTCGATGGAGTTGATGAGCAAAGAGTTCAATTTCTTCTATTCGACGTTCAGCAATATAATCGCTAGCTACAATTTGCCATAGGGTCACAAAGGGTCCTCCAGTGGCATACAATGAATTGTAGTATGTATCGATCGGGTCACTCCCTGGTCCAGCTGCAATTAAGTCAAAAGGAAGCCACCCCCAAGGTGGAACATAAATCATTGCCCAACCATGACCATTTGAATTCTGCCAATCAACATAAAGAAAGGCATCTTCTTCGACGGATCCCCAGAGATATCCATAGGTTCGGGCAGCATTCTGAAACCAGTGACCAGTCAAAAGATAGCAGGGTATATTCTGAATCCGTAGAAGAGTAATTAGCAAATTCGACTGATCATCACAATCGCCCATTTGACTCACTATGGTCTCCTCAGGATATTGGGGTTCAGTTATCCCAGTCGATCTGGTGATATTGGCTTGAATCCATGCAATTGTCGCATAAACAAAAGCGAGAATATTATTCTGCGACTCTTCTGGAATCCCCTCTTGGATAGCTTGCGCAAGATTGAGCAAGGACTGGTTCCAAGTCTTCCATAACATTGTCCCAGAAGTAAACCGCAGATACTCTTCTGTTCCTATTAGTGGTTCAACTTCTTCAAGGTTCCCTGACTGTTCGATACTAATTTGGGGAAGACTAGGTCGCCTATCTGAGACGGTAAATAGCCATTCCTCCTCCCATTGCAGAGTGTCATTTGGCTCTAAAAGAGGTCCAATGTCTAAACTCAGTCTAGGATTGCCATCGATATCTTCGCCTAGTTCTGTAGGCACAATAGTTTCTGAGTTATGAACCATGGTGAAAGAAAGTTGTTCACAAGTTTGCCATGATCGATTGCCAATATAATTCCAGAAAGACGAAACCGGGAGCGATTCATTCCCATGGACTTCTATTGAGCCCGAAAAGGTTACTCGCCAATAATGAATATATTGAAAGGCATTGACTCGGTGGGGAGGCAGTGCTAAGAGGAAAATCAAGAGGAGGAACACTGCTATTTGCCAGAAACGATTTTTCCTCATTCCGACTGTAGAACCCCACCCAATAGCTGGGAATTTACTGATTTAAGCTCTGTCCTTTTTCTGACTTATATTGAACTCCTACTGTTACTGCAATTTGGAATAATGCCACGAAACGTATTACCAGCACTTTTTAACAAGAAAGGAGAAGAGATAGGAACATCACTTTGATTTCGAGGGAAGTGAATACTGGGTCCAAAGGTGATGAAGTTGGCTTATCACCTTTTCCTCCGATTGGACCCCCACGAACCCTTGAAATTATTTGGACTGGGCGAGGATATCACCATGAAATTAGGCGAAATTGCTAGCCATGTAATCAAT
Source organism: Promethearchaeota archaeon (assembly GCA_048937435.1). Classification (GTDB taxonomy): domain Archaea; phylum Asgardarchaeota; class Hermodarchaeia; order Hermodarchaeales; family Hermodarchaeaceae; genus Hermodarchaeum. Next base: position 3,431 of record JBHLNC010000189.1, read on the forward strand.
TTTCTACGGGAACATCCACAACAAGAATATACGGCCAATACACTCCTCATGCATCTAGGCTTGCCACTAAAGGAGAAGCGACGTCTTTATGATGTCATTGAGGTGTTATGTTGCGCAGGGCTCGTGGATATTCGAAGAGAAGCCCGTAAACGCTACTTCCATTGGAAACCATCAAATATTGCCACCTCCGTTGAAACCCCTGAAATTGACCTCCCTCCTGATCCCTTGTTCCTTGAATCAGGTACGGTTCTTCATCTATTACTCCACATGGGTCCAACCGCTTTTCAGGAGTTAAGCAATGGTTCCGCAGTGAAAATGCTGGAGCGAGATATCAAACGAACTGTCTGGGGTACAAATGCAGTAAGTGTGATTCGAGTTGCTCTCCAGAATCAACAAGGTCGGGTTTTAAAAGAAACATCCGTTGGGACCGTACCCTCGGCAGCGTATTAAAAACTTTGAATGTGCCTCTGAATCAACGGAAATTTCCTAAGAAGTCGTAGTGGATTTCTTGATTTTCAATGCTTATCCGCAAGGTCCTTTTTTACAGCTTCATAGAAGCTTACTTCGTCTTCTCCGCGGCGTTTAACTGTGATTTTCGGTTCGACTCCCTCCAATTTGCGTTGAACCAGAATAACGCCATTTTTGGGGATGCGGTTAATCAATTGCCGTCGCAAATAGAGGGCAATGGCTAGATCTTCAATACGATTGGCGATCGTAGGTTTCGTTTTCTTGAGTTCTTCCAAATATTCCACGGCATCTGGCAAAAACAAGTGTTGAATCAGTTGTTCCCTTTCTTTTTCACGATCCGCTACTAGTGATTCAACGGCTTCACGGCGCTCTTGCTCTTTGATTAACGCTTGCATTTTTCGTTCACGGATGCGTTTGAGTTCATCAGATTCATTCGACATACTAGAGCACCAGGCTGTGACGGTTGGCATCAGTCCACTACTTTTATAGGTTTCGGGTTTGCTCAGTTCCTTTCTAAGGGCGAAGTCATCAATTCGGGTGCACCCATGAACCGTTATTCAAAATCTCCCTCAGCGATTATCGTCTTCACAATGTTGGCATTGCTGATACTCCTGCTTCTCCCACTTACAGTTAATTCATCAAAGGAATACTCGCCTATTAGTGAAAATTCAATTCTTCCGCAACAATGTTGCTTGGAATTTAACGGCACTCGCGCCTTCACATAT
>JBHLNC010000190.1:0-4612 GCA_048937435.1 Promethearchaeota archaeon
AACCCATACCAAGAAGAAATTAGGTGATTCAGCAATGGCCTTAGCCACTTTTTTGGTTAAAGCGGGTTCACACTCAACGCCCATTGTCACAAAAATGGGGAGTTGAATACTTGCGGGGTCGATGATGACAGAATACCCTTTGATAACACCTTTCTCTTCCAATCTTTTAATGTGGTATCGCACTGTTGCTTCGCTGACGTTCATCAAGTTGGCAATGCTTCGTGTTGGGGCTCGCGCATTTTGCGAAAGGAGTTTGAGAAGTTTCAATTCGATACCTGACAAAGCAGAACGGCTCTTCATATAATCACAACATCAATTTGCGTGAAAAATCTATTTTTTTATATTGTTTTTCGTAATAAAAATCTGTTTATTGGGACAAAAACACTCGCTCAGTCTTCAGAATTACATTAAAATCCGTGACGATTTAATCAGTAATCTTTTTAAGTTAATCACGAATGAACTCGTGCTTTTAACGGTGATTCATCATGACAGGAACGCCATCGAACTTGATCGAGAAAATTGAACAGAGTAAACGAATAATCGCTGAAGCGATCGAGAAATATCCAAACACCGCAGTGGCTTGCAGCTTTGGTAAAGACAGCATGGTTGTACTTGCACTAGCTCGAGAGGTGAAACCGGATATTCAAGTGTTTGCAATTATGACTCCCATGAAACCTCCAGAAACGTTTGAATTCAAAGAACGCCTTGAAAGAGAATGGAATCTTAATATTGAAGTCTATATGTCTGATGAGACACCAATTGAGGGGCTTTGGAAAACAGACCCTGATCGATGCTGTGATATTTTCAAGATTCAACCAACTCTTCGCGCTCTTGAAGGGCTAGATGCTTGGATTACTGGGCTTCGCAGAACAGAGGGGCGGACACGGGCTGACTATGAGCCCTTTGAACCCTGTAATGGAACTATGAAAGTCAATCCCATTCTCGATTGGACTGAGGTGGATATTTGGCGATACATCGCGATTTTTGGAATCCCAGTAAATCCCGCCTATGAAAAGGGCTATCGAAGCCTGGGTTGCGCTCCTTGCACAATGCTTGTAAATGATGATGAAACAGAACGAGCTGGACGATGGCTTGGGACTAGTAAATGTGGCGGTGAGTGTGGCATTCACACCATGCACAAGAAAGGAAATGGTGGGAAGATTACACCCAGGAGTGAACAATGGGCTATTACAGGATAATCTGCCCTAAATGCCAGAAGGAATTTTCAGGGTACGCGCTTTCGTGTGAATGTCCTTCCCTTCTTCGAACAGAGTATGCCAATTCATTCAAAGTCCAATCCTTACCCGGCTTATGGCAATACCTAGATTGGTTGCCTTGCCGCAAACCTTTAGACACAAGTGCCGGGTCAGTGACTTTTCCAAGTTACGGCTTGGGAAAAGAACTTGGTCTTTCCAATCTCTTCATTTCCTTTTCCGGTTATTGGCCTGAAAAAGGTGCATTCAACTTAACGGGTTCTTTCAAAGATCTTGAAGCTTGTCCTACTGTTGTTCGAGCACAAGAGGCTGGGATCAAAGCACTCACAATTGCATCTGCAGGGAATACCGCCCGTGCCTTTGCGCATATAGCGAATATTACAGGGTTTGAAGTTTATCTTATCGTCCCAAAATCCTATATACAAATGCTTTGGACACCAGAGCCACCCACTGAGAGCATTCATCTATTTACTGTAGATGGTGATTATTGGGAAACCATCGAAATAGCCAGAGAATTTTGCCAGATAAACGGACTGACTCCTGAGGGTGGTGCGAAAAATGTTGCTCGTCGCGATGGCATGGGAACAGTAATGCTCCAAAGCGCTCAATTTATGAAACGTTTACCTGATCATTATTTCCAAGCCATCGGTTCCGGAACTGGAGCGATTGCCTGTTGGGAAATGGCGCAGCGATTAAAACGGCATAATTGGCAAGGCAATCCGGTTCTTCATCTTTCACAAAATTATCCCTTTGTTCCAGTCTATCATGCGTGGCATGCGAAGCGCCGGGAAATTCTACCTGAAGATTTGCAAAATGCTGAGAAAAGCATTGAAGAGTTGTATGCCGTGGTGTTGTCCAATCGCCATCCACCGTATTCTGAGATTGGTGGTTTATATGACGCTTTGTCAGACACTAATGGAAAGATGTATGCTGTCACTAATGCGGAAGCAAAACGTGCTGGAAAGCAATTCGAAGAATTAGAGGGAATTGATATACTTCCTGCGGCTGAAGTCGCCATTGCGTCTCTCTTTCAAGCGGTCGAGCAAGGGTATGTTAGGGCTAACGATCATATCCTTCTTAATGTCACTGGGGGCGGATTAAAACGAATCCAAGAAGATCTTGGATGCTACCTAATCCAACCCGAAGGTTCTCTGGCTCGACCGATTGCACCTTTATAATGAATCACTTGTAAGGATTAATGATTTGCTGTAAAAATCTGGTGGCTATTTTGACAATTTCAGATGAAATCATTGCCGTGCTTCAAGATGAAGGAGTAAATTTCTTCACGACCTATCCTTGCGCCAAATTCCAAGTGCTCTATAACTTGGTCCACTCAAATTTTCTGAGTCTTGGTGTCACTAAAGAGGAAGAGGGCGTCGGAATATGTGCTGGGGCTAGTCTAGCAGGTGCTAAACCAGCCATGCTTATCCAAAGCACAGGTCTAGGAAACATGATCAATGCGCTTTGTTCATTAACAATCACATATCAACTACCATTATTGGTTCTGGCTAGCTGGCGTGGTGTATACAAGGAAAAGATCGCAGCGCAAAAGCATCTGGGCAAAAGTTTACCCAAAATCCTCGAAGCAATTGGAAGTAAATATCATATTATCAAGACGCGCCAAGATTTTCCCAATTTCCAGAAAGCTGTGAAAACCACATACACCAAAAACCTACTTCAAGTAGTTTTGTTTAGCCCTCAACTCTGGGAAGAAGAACTAATACCCCACTTTGAACAAACGGATTCCCCATCAGTTGGATGTACACAAGAGACCATCCTTCCCCCTGCTGAAGGTTCGATCACACGAAATGAAATTCTAGAGACCCTTACTTCATACTTTGATGGTAAAATTGTGGTTTCGAATATCGGGTTCCCCTCCCGCGAACTCTATCAGATAAAGCATCAATCAACGAATTTCTATATGTTAGGAAGTTTGGGGCAAGCCTCGTCTATTGGCCTTGGAATTGCCCTCTTCGTAAAACGGGAAGTTGTTGTGATCGATGGTGATGGAAGTCTTCTATCAAATATGGGTGTGTTGGCTTCTATCGCCCAAACCAATCCTTCTAATCTCACCATTCTAGCTATTGATAACAGTGCACACGGGTCCACTGGAAATCAAGTTACACCAACGGCGACATGTGTAGATCTAGCCTTAGCAGCTAAAAGTCTGGGAATCAACAACGTAACCCGAGTCGCTTCCCGAACAGAAATCGTTGAAAAAATTTCAGATTTGGGTGAAGGACCCAATTTTGTTCATATAATTACGCGGGCTGGTAATGCCCAAGTTCCCCCCATCCCCTTAACTCCAATTGAGATAAAACAACAGTTTATGCAAGCGATTCGATAGTGCTCTATTGGTCCAAGTTAAGTCCAATCGATTTAAAAATCCAGGATAGAATGATGCACTGAACCATAACTCTCCTATCTTCACTCACCTCATATGCTTGGAGTATTCTTCAATGAAAATTCTCCACTTATCCGATGTTGGTTTACCTGATACACGGGTCGAGCGTGCAGCATTACATGCTCTTCAAAAAGGCTGGGAAGTGGTTTTTGCTGGAGGAAGACCCGTCGAATACCAACTCTTCAATGTCTTCAAGAAAATCCATTATCGTCCATGGCAGCCTTCTGAAAAAACAGGGTTCCCACGTACTTTACAAAATCTTCGAGGCTGGGTTAAGCGGCTTATTCGTGAAGAGAAACCTGATCTGATACATGCCCATGATCTTTTTGCAGGAAAAGTAGCATACGATGTGGGTCATCCTTTTGTCTATGATGACCATGAAATTTGGGCTTCACGAATTTCCTATCAAGGTTCCCAGGCACTAAAACAGGATCGCACTTTACCCCGTCGATTAGCAACGTGGTTTGCCCTAAAAACCTGGCGCAAATGGGAACCAGAGATCATTCGAAGTTCTCCAGTAATCACTGTAAGTCAGGAAATTGCAAAACTCTACAGTCGAATCCAACCCCAGAGTTTTGTCGTGCCGAACCTTCCAACTCAACAGGAAGTCGAGATGATTCCTCCTAATCAAAATACTGATGATGTTTTTCGAATTGCCATGGTGTCTAGAGACGATTGGCCTCTTACTGAACGTCCTGATCGAGAAGCGCTTAAACTTTGGTTGGATAACCGGTTCGGAGCCTCCTTAGTATTCATAGGACCAAAAGCAATTGAAACAGATGAGGTTGAAAATCACGGGTTTGTCAGTCACGAAGAAATGCTTCGAATTTTCAGTACTTGCGATGCTGCACTGCTCGGACAGTGGACCGATCTTCCAGTTTACTCCTTTCAAAACCGGTTTCCACTTGTTCTCCACGCGGGTCTCAAAACTATTGTCCCAATCAAAGATGTCACCGAAGTGAATTTCTGTCGAGAACACAATGTGGGCTGGTCC
>JBHLNC010000191.1:0-4600 GCA_048937435.1 Promethearchaeota archaeon
CCCACTGCCTTCGGTACGTCGTGGGTCGGTTCCACGTTTGGGGGACATACCGTACTCTTTTCGTTCATCTTCTGGCAGTTTTCTATACCACAGAATGAATATGACTATTACTACCGGAATAAGCCAACTTGCAACAAAGATGAGCTCCCAGATAACCAATGTTATACAAAAGACGAAAACGGTGCCAACGGACCATAGTCCAAGGGTAGTTGGCACGATTGCTAGCGCTTGTGCATCAGCTACAACTTTGAAAAATACATAAACTGAAACAATAGCAGCTACTGCGAGTACTATAATCATGGCTAATGCCATTCTCGTATTTCTTCGTAGAAATTTTCGAAACGCTTGTCCGCTTTTATCTTCATGAGTTTCCATTAATCCAAACTCCTTCAGGAATTTAGCTTAAATTATGTTCAAAGTCCCGTTACTTATAGTTAATCACTATTCAAGGGAGTTATATCATCAGGATAATTGGAGGAAAATTCTATCTATTTTGTCACTGGAGCATTGGCGGATTAGACACCTCTGATAAAATGAAAACATCGGAGAGGGAATGGTTTTCTAGGGGGGAGAGAGGTGCCAATACTTCTCGCCGCTGCAGTGACCACTCAGTCTAGTTGAATGACCCTACGCCCGGTCCAATATATTCTAGACAGTCGGCGACATATAAAGATATACTCCGCGGCAACCCCGTCAGGTTACTCTACAGTAAAGTTATCTGTCTAGCGAACCGCACACTTTTAAGCGGGCTTTGTAACTAGTCGCCTCACGTAAATCGAGGCAGATTGCAATGGTTGATTTTGCTCTTTCCAAACGTGAACAGGAAATTTTTGACACCGCTATAGAGTTCTCCAAAACGTATGTCGTCCCATATGCTCGGGAACTTGAAGAAGCCGATGAATTTCCGTGGAAACTTGCCAAGATAGCCTATGATGCCGGACTCATGAATAGCCACGTTCCCAAGGAATATGGTGGACCTGGGCACTCAATGGTGGATGAAACCCTCATAGGCGAAGCTATAGGCTATGGAGACGCGGGCGTGGCAACTACCTTCATGGCTAACAACCTAGCTCTCACTCCGCTCCTAATTACTGCAACCCCGGAACAAATGAAGAAGTACATCAAGCCCTTCGCTACTGGTAAGGAACCACAGTTCGCTGCCTTTTGCTTGACCGAACGTGAAGCCGGCTCAGATGCTGCGGCTGTCAAGACGCTTGCTACAAAGGATGGTGACGAATGGGTCATCAATGGTCGTAAATGCTTCAGTACCAATGGTCATGTAGCGAAATACCACACGGTGTTCACCACAGTCGATCCAACAAAGGGTTACAAGGGTATGGCCGTCCACATGGTGGACACAGAATTACCTGGAATTGAAGTGACCATGCTTGAAGACAAGTTAGGTCAACGCGCCTCCTTCCAAGCCGAAATCGAATACAAAGATGTCCGCATCCCTGACGACTGTCTTTTTGGTGAGGTTGGTAAAGGGTTCAAGTATGCCATGCAAACCCTCGATCGCACCCGCGCTGGCATCGCAGCCCTTGGGGTTGGTATCGCCCAACGCGCTGTCCATGAAGCCGCCATTTTTGCAAATCACCGCAGGCAATTTGGCAAACCTATTGGTGCATACCAAGGAATCAGCTTTCTAATTGCAGATATGGAAGCTCGTGCTTTGCATGCCCGCTGGGCCACACGCTACTCTGCATGGCTCGTCGACCAAGGCCAACGCAACACCAAGGAATCCAGCTGCGCCAAATTTTTTGCCACCGATGCAGCTATGCAAAACACACTCGACTGCATCCAAATTATGGGCGGCTACGGCTATGCCAAAGAATACCCCGCCGAACAAATGATGCGTGGCGCTAAACTCACTCAAATCTATGAAGGCACAAACCAGATTCAACGGTTAGTTGCTGGTCAAGCCATTCTCAAAGAAGTTCAAGTATCAGAGCTGGACACCGGTTTCCGTCTTAGCTATTCTGGCAAAGATTATCCTGATCCTTGGGGTCCCAGGGAAGGTAAGGTTCCTGATTTTTGGGAAAAATCTAAATCGAAAAAATAACTGGCTTCCAATTTTAGAAGCCTTGCACCCACATTTTCGAATCTCAGAAAAAAGAGAGTGGAATCGACATGGGACAAAATCCCTGTCGATTCTGTAACTACTCGGGTTAATAAAAGGTTACTTGGGTTTTCGTTTATCACCCGATTCACGAACTGGAGCGGATTGTCCCGCGCCTACTAATCCTGCAAGCCCCATGATTTCACCTCTAACAATGTCCATGGGAATGGCGAAGACTATGGTGTTGCTTTGATCAAAACTGATATCTTCTAGACTCGAGAGGGTTCGCAGGTAAAGGGCTTGGCTGCTCATTTGTCGGACAGCATCTTCAAGGTTTTTAGCAGCGATGAGTTCACCTTCGCTTTTGATGATGACAGCTCGGCGTTCTCGTTCAGCTTCGGCTTGACGGGCAATGACACGCTTCATGTCGTCAGGGAGTTCGATATTTTGGAGATTAACACTTAGGATGTCGACACCCCATTCTTCCGTTTCTTTATCTACGATAGTTTTGATTCGTTCTGCGATTTGATCCCGTTGGGCTAATAGGTCATCGAGCTCGACGTTTCCAATGACATCACGCATTGTCGTTTGTGCATACTGAACAGTGCTTAGTTTCACATTGAGGATGTTGATAAGGCTCTTTGCAGTGTTGATAACTTTCATGAAGACAACGGCATCAACCATTAGGCTGATGTTATCTCGGGTCATAACCTCTTGCTTCATCACATCGAGCGTCTGAATACGGATATCTTGTCGAAGGAATCGCTCGATCCAGGGCCATTTATAAAAAATGCCAGGACCGACTAGGCGTCTGAATCTACCAAAGCGGAGTATAATCGCTTCTTGCCATTGCTTATTGACAGCCACAGTTAACGGAACTAAAAAGAAGAACAAGAGTGCAAGGAATCCAAACAATATTGGTGCCATAAATATTCCAAAGAATCCCAAGAACGGTGTAAGTAGCGGCGCTCCAAATACTGCTAGGATTATGAAGATTATTCCTAAAGCGAGAAATGTCACTAATGGGGCTGGAGAGCCCGAATACTGGTACATTTTCTTTTGTTGTTTGTCACTTAATGATTTTTCACTCATTATGGTTCACAACTTGTAATATGAGAGGGTGTACATTGGGATACATTGAACCCTTAGTGGAACTAAGTGTTATTGTTTCAGATAAATGTCATAGGTTCGACTGTAACTTCTGAAAATGACCCACACCAGGTTTCTATATCCCTCTATTATTCAGCAGGATGAATTCACACCTTTATACTTACGCTGTAAATCGCAATCAATCCCTGATCGAATCAAGAGCCATTTTCAAATGCTTGAGAGAGGCGTTTCCCCCAGAACATACCAAGGCCACTTTCTGATTGTTGAGTTTTTGTCGAAGTTTGTACGCTCCCGCCAATGGCGCGGCTCCTGCTCCTTCGACAAGCGTATGAGCTTTTTCAAGCATCCACACCATCGCCTGTAAAATTTCATCATCACTCACGAGAATAAAATCATCTAATAGCTTCCATAAAATCGACTGTGGAAGTGTAAATGCAGTTCCTGTGGCTAGCCCTTCGGCAAATGTCTGATTTGGAGCTTCAACGAGTCTCTTTTGTTTCCAGGATTGGTAGCCTGCAGGTGACGCACTGGACTGAACGGCGAGGATCTGTATGGATGGAGATAAGGCCTTCGCCACGATACTAGCTCCTGATGCTCCACTCCCTCCTCCAAGTGGGACGATTATTGTCTGGATTTCAGGTTGTTCCTGTAATATTTCTAATGTTATCGTACCAACGCCTGCAATTAGATGTGGTTCATTTCCTGAGTGGATGTATCGATAGTTATGTTTCTTCGCCAATTGTTCACAATGGATGCGTGATTCATCGAAATTCTTTCCATGAACGATGATTTCTGCACCCATGGCTTTCATGGCCGCTATTTTCCCAGGATTTGCCCCTTCAGGCACCACTACTCTGGCTTCTACTCCAAAGATTCGTGAGGCATAGGCTACTGACTGTCCATGATTCCCAGTTGAAGCCGTGATTACTCCTCTTCGTTTTTCGTCCTCCGATAGTTGAGATATGAGGTTAATGCCACCTCTGACTTTGAAAGCTCCAATTGGCTGAACATTTTCGTGTTTGATGAATACGTGAGCTCCAATGAGATCATTGATGGCAGGGTAACTATACAATGGTGTGGGTTTCAGATATGGTTTGATTCGTTGTTGGGCCTCTAATACATCAGTCAAACTAGGATTTTGCATTGGCATTGCCCCTTTAGTCTGACTCTTCTATTCGGAGTTCTTTTCCCCTTTAAGATATGGGTAATCCGGGTCGAGTGTTAAGACCTTATTAAAACACTCGTTGGCTTCTTTATGTCGGTTGAGTTCGACAAGGATACGACCTCGAAGGTATACTCCGTTGATGTGTTCGGGGTTGATTTCTAATAATGTGTCTACGACTTCAAGGGCCGGCTCATATTCCTTTAGATTTCGAGCTAAAGTGTTTGCCAAGTTGAATAGTGATCTTTCATCAGTAGGGTTCAATGTTG
>JBHLNC010000192.1:0-4539 GCA_048937435.1 Promethearchaeota archaeon
CGATAGGATCTATCGCCCTTTTTTCATTTCTTTATGCTTCTCAAGCCAACGTCATTGCGTATGAGTTCATATGCGATTTCAAACCGACGACTATTATATATACAAGTCAACACCTGATTTACCTTCTGCGTAAAGATTTTAATAATCTTGTCATAAAGTTTGCCCTTGGTACATTCTCAATATATCGTTCGTATTCACTGCCGAAGAGTTCGATATTCCGTCGTTCTCCTTGAAGAATAAACAAATAAACAATAGTGATATTTATTGATGAAAGTATTAGCGTGAGCCAATGTGGAAGGAAAAATACCCACGACAAAAATGCCAGCATTGCGCCCACATACATTGGGTGTCGAACAATGCCATAGATGCCCCAATCAATTAGCCCTTTCCCGCGATTACTAATCAGTGTGTAGGTTGAGACTGCAATCAACAACAATCCTATCCCCAATAATATCCATCCGATGTACTTAAAAAACGGCCAACGAAGAGAGACATCAATGACATTCCCCAGGAAAAAGAATGCGGCTATCGAAAGGCCATTAATGATATATCCCAGGTTTTCTAAGGCTTTTTGTTTCATTATTAAAGACCTCTGGCTACAAATTTATGCTTAGGAACGTCTTTCTGAAGCTGAACGAAGGTAAGGGACTGAGGCGCAGCGGTTGGGTCCAGATGAAACCCTTAAAGACCTAGTACACGTCCTAATAACTGTTGCACTAACCATAAGAAGAGCGGCAAGAATACTGCTACAAGAAAACCTCGAAAGGTAATCGGCTCCCAGGGCCAGGTTGGAATGGTTTCGAGGAGTGTTTTTTCCTTTAGCATGATATCGATGCTGATACTTTGTGACTGTATTTGTTCCATTTTGTTAGACTGAACATCATTGCGAACCTTTTCAAATGCATCCTTAATATCCGTGTTCACTCTCTTTAGTAAGCGATTTTTCTCCTTCCTCAACCGTTGGTTGATATCGGTCAACGGCAGAACGAAAACCGCCAGCGCTAATATTAAGAATGATATGTAGAAAACAACATGAAGTGCGCTTTCAACGTGTTGAGGCACAAGGATAAAACTAGTCAAGAAGGTAATCACAATGATTGCAATCCCAATGGACGCTGTCAGCTTTGAAAGCCCGTAGAGTGAATGGAGGTTATAGATATCAACCCTGTTTATCTGTGTAATAACTTCTTTTACCTTACCCAATTGCCGAACGATCGCATAGACAGAAATAAATGTCATGGTGTGTGAGAGCCCCCAACTGAGAAAGAGAAATTCAGGAAAAGCGAAATTTATATCTGGTGAGGAAGGGCGGACAGCAGCAGCGAAAACCAAGCCGAAAACAAATCCTAATATCGGTAACATGAGTGGGGGGGATGCAGGGGCTATTGTAAATTCATACGATAAGAGCTTGTAACCCTCATCATCCAAATTCAAGAGTGGGCGTATTTCATCCAGCGCCTGACGCGCAATTGGGGGGTTCAAATGACCAAAATAATACAATTGTTCAACCAACCAGATCAGGCTCAAGGCCAAAAAGGCATTTAATTGGCCAACCTCCAAAACCCCTTTCCCCCAGGCATAAAGATGCTGTATCGCGCCCCCCGTGAAAAGGATGAAGAGATAAAACATCCAAGCTGGAATCGGTAGCCTATTAACCCATGCAAAAAAGCGGAGGAGCCAGTTTGGTTTGAAAGGCATTGTTAAGGCTTCATCCTTCATGATCCTGATTAATCCTCCTCGGTTGTCGCACTATACAACCATTATTCTGTTCTATATTCCGGTGGAAATACTGCGCGGAAATGCTTTCTCAATCCCTAGACAAAATACAGCATAGTCCATTTCGGTATGCATTTCAACAATAAAAGGTTGTCAAATAACAGGACACCCCGTGCTAAGTGGGACAGGCTGAGGGTTCCCTAATAGAATAGCCCTTTTCAATTAAAACCATCTCATCTGGTCAACAAGGTATAAGGGCTTCGAGTTGAGCGATCTTGTGCTGATAGATAAGTGAGACTTAGCGTGATATCGAAGTGTCAGTTCACGCGAATACTGAGACGAATTACTTTCGAGATAATCTGATATCTCTTTCAACGAGCGTATAGATGCTCGTGCAATCAGACGCTATAGTCATCATAGATAAACGATTCTAAACGCTAATCGATCTCAGTAGGATCTGAAGTCTTGATTTGATGACCTAAAGATCTCAGCCCCTAGATAGATGCCTTCTGAGGTGCCGTAAAATTCATCATCATTATTCTTGGTGGAGCGGGTATTTTCCTATTTCTTCCACAGCATCAACCATGGCTAGCACATTCTCGGGGGGCACATCTTCCATTACAGTGTGAACAGATGCCACCATATAACCACCTCCAGGTCCGAGAATCTGCATTACTCTGCGAACTTCCTGGCGTACTTCTTCGGGTGTGCCATAGGGTAGTATTCGGTGAGTATCGATCCCGCCACAAAAAACTAGATTCTTACCATAGAATTTTTTCAATCCCTGAAGATCACTCATTTTGCCAGCTGATGTTTGAATAGGATTGAGAATATCAACACCAATCTCAATGAAATCATCAATGAGGTCGAATATGTCACCATCTGAATGAAAGAATACTTTAGCCTTGGTGTGTTCTTTAATGAATTGTATATAGTCCGCGTGGAGTGGTTTTAGGATCTCTCTATACATATTAGGAGATATCATCAAACGATCATGCGTTCCCAAATCGTCACCTATTTTGATGATATCGACATTGTCTCCTAATTCTTTGAGAAAAGGACCCATGAGTGATTTACATACCTCGGTTATCTTATGTAAGAGTGCTTTGGCAAATTCTGGGTACATGACAATATTCATTAAGAAGACATCCATGCCCTGCATAGCATGGGCACGCTCAAATGGGAATAAGAGCCAAGGTGTAGCCATAATGGCATACTCGTTTTGATCAGCCAGGTGTCGGGCTGTTTCTTTAACATGAGCGATACGGGTTGGGTCGCTCATATCCGGCCAGCCAGGATAAGCCTCAATCTCTTCGATGGTGGTTGCTTCGGATAGAGGGTGAATCCCTGGAAACCACACACCAGGCTCGATTTCGGTTTGCCCACTGCCCCAGGAATCAATGAAAGGGCTGTGCGGTTCGCGTTCTTGATTACGCTTCAATGTTTCTAGAGGATGGCTGTCCCTGACCCCGCGCACATCACTATGTAAACGCTGCATGGTAGCTTCATCAATTTCCGCCGTACCCAATTCGGGCCATCCGTAAATATAATTGTCAGGTGCTTCAATACCGACCAATTCCTTTATGCCCTGGTAGGTTTTCATTTTAATTCCCGTTGCATTACTGACCCCGATCACAATGGGGACTCGGTCCGGCTCTTCATGATTGATAGCAGAGAGTACGCGTTCACGAGGTGTCAGCGCCATTTCATGACCTCCTGATTACCGGGCTCGTACTAAACCCTCGAGTCGAAGATAAAACCCCGAAGTAATAATCTCACAACAGGGGCACGATTCTCCGATTTAAATTCGTAAAAATCTAGAGCCGCAAATTGTTGTTGGTACGATATTCAAAGCGTCTCAGATGTCTGCAGGGTGACTTATATTCAACTCGCACACTTTTTCAATTAGCCGGATTGCTCGGCGTAGAGTGTCTCGGATTCCTCTTCTGTTAAATCCTGTACTCTGGCGACCACACTTTCCATGAACGCTCGGAACAATGGATGAGGTTTGTTGGGTCGTGAAAGGAATTCAGGATGAAACTGACATCCAATCATGAAGGGGTGGTTAGCAAACTCCACAATCTCGACCAGCCGGTCATCGGGTGAAAGACCGGAGAATACCATCCCGTTCTCTCCCATGATCTCACGATAGGTGTTTTTGAACTCATATCGATGACGATGGCGTTCCTGCACGAGTTCTTGCTTATATGCCTTCGCAGCAATTGTTCCAGCGATCAACTTGCAGGGATAGAGACCCAATCGCATTGTCCCCCCCATTTCGGTGATGCTGCCCTGCTCAGGCAGCAGATCGATCACGGGATGTGATGTGCTGCGATTAAATTCGGTGGAGTTGACGCTCTCTGAACCTAATACATGTCGACCAAATTCAATGACCATAACCTGCATACCGAGGCACAAGCCCAAGTATGGAACGCGATTTTGGCGAGCGAACCGAGCCGCAGCAATTTTTCCCTCGATCCCTCGAGAGCCAAACCCTCCTGGGACGATGATGCCATGCGCTGTTTCGAGGTCTCTCCATCCCTTATCACTTTCCAAATCTGTAGAGTGCAACCAAAGGATCTCGGTGTCTACACCCACTGCCATGGCCGCGTGCTGTAATGCCTGACATACGCTCATATACGCGTCCTGGAGTTCTACGTATTTGCCGACCAGCGCGATGCGCACTACAGGTTTTTCGGTCTCACCCGCCGCGATCAGTTTTTCCCACTCTGACCAGTCCGGTGCGCATCGTCGGATGAGCCCCAAACGACTAAGGGTGATCTCACCTAAACCCTCATGCTCCAAAACAAGCGGTACCTCATA
>JBHLNC010000193.1:0-4536 GCA_048937435.1 Promethearchaeota archaeon
GCGGAACTTGAGGACATTGAGACGATGATTGCCCTCGAAGAAGCTGGGCAACTTCCCTCTGTTCCTGAAGGCGAAGAGGTCTTGGAAACATCTGAGGAACGGCGTGAAAGAACTCGAAAAGAGCTTGAACGCATGAAAAAAGAAGTTCAGGAATAGCTTCTAACCATAATCATCGGTGTTGATCGCGGTATCGTTCATCGTATCTTCTACGTATTCGAAGGTCCTCAATCTTTGCTTCAATCAAAAAGAGCTCCTCAGTTAGGGAACGATACTGTTTGTAAAAATTCTCATCAGACAGTTTCCCTTCCTTTGACTGACGTTTTAATAGCTCAATTGTGGATTCAATACTGAATTTCTGTTGCTCCAATTGGAATAGCGGGTCACGTTCTAAATCTTCCGAGTGTGCGCCTCTCGTTCGAGAATAATAGGGGTAGTATCCATCCGGATACGAGTAAGGTCTTGAACCATCCGGACCACTAGTTTCGTCCATCTCTTCGGGCGAAACAGCATAGTTAATGAGTGTATCAAGCTCGTCGCGGAGGGACGAAACATCCACTTTCAGATTAAGCACTCGAAGTGAACCCGAAGTTGTTACAAGGCTATGTTCATTGAAACTAGAAGCCAGCGTGATAGCATCCGGGATGGCTTCTAAAACTTTCGATGTCCCTCCAATTTTGAATTCTTCATCATCGACCTCGATATGCACACGTCGTCGAATTCGTCCCTGTAGTGTCACACCACTAATTTTGCCTAGTGGTATGGTGTGAACGACACGTGTCTCTTTTGTAAAGAAGCCCTTTCGACCAAGAAAGATGAGGCGTTGTGTCGTAACAAAAAGAATGCCATTTCCCATGCCTTCGCTTGTCTCGGTTTTGTTTAAGTTCACAGGTTGAAGGGCTGCCACTGGACGTTCATTCTCTAACACGGGAAGATATTCGATATGGTCGTTGAAGATTTTATGCCATTCAGCGACCTGAGTTAATCGCGCTTCAATCGTAGCAAGCTTGACATCCAATCTGTTAACCAGGTCACGACAGTAGGCCTGATA
This sequence comes from Promethearchaeota archaeon, assembly GCA_048937435.1. GTDB lineage: Archaea > Asgardarchaeota > Hermodarchaeia > Hermodarchaeales > Hermodarchaeaceae > Hermodarchaeum. Next base: position 1,049 of record JBHLNC010000193.1, read on the forward strand.
ATCTGAAACATCTTCTTGGATGGCATCTATTAAGCCTGCAAGAAGCGGGAACTCTGTAATTGTCCACCGCTCCGGATTCATGAATCGATATTTACTTGCCCGATGTCGTTCAACAACATTTCGAGCTCGAAAAAGAGTACGCTCCTGAACGCTGGGTAATTCTGTCTTCATTAATTCCAGAAGTTCCTTTTCCACTTCTGGGTCGTGTAGAAAACTGGCTGTTCTTAGTTCGCGTACTCGCCAGCGGAGAATTCTTAATCGAGCCGCAAATCCCGCCAGCAACTCATGACCTGTTCGTAATCGATAATAGGTTGTGCGAAATCGCCCCACTAAATCTTGCCGCATATTGTGAATTGGGGTGATTTCCTCTGATCCACAGTTGGGACATAAATACACACGGCGTGTGGCACGCTGAGCAGGTTCCTCACATTCTGTACAAATGACTTCGTCTTCTTGATCTTCAATATTATCTGGACCACACCTTGGACATGTGAAGAATTCACTCAAGTCCTGCCGAGAACAAGGTAGACAAAAGACTTGGCCACATTCTCGGCAATATCGTTCTGCCATGTTGATGTGGCAGGATGGGCAAAAACCACTACTTTGAGAATCCACCGCTGGCTGGGACATGTCCCTTTCGTCCGTTGGACTACACATATAGTTTTCGCGAATTCGTTAAAAGACGGTTACACGTCGCTCTGTCAGAGTTTTCGCACCGACTTAAATCTATAAGATGGCGCGAAGCACATACAGTTTATCCTGCTCAAGGAGGACTTTTAATGGTCACAATTTGTCGGTTCAAAGGGAGGGCCACATTATAGATCTGAACGGAGTCTACCTTGACTTTGCGTAATCCCCGGTGAGCATGACCATGAATGGCTAGCATTGGAGAATGCTTACTGAGTAATGCTTCAACACGCTGGCTCCCCATCTGTGCAAAGGTCCGTTTAGTTTCACCTTTTAGTGATTTAAAAGTCGGTGGATAATGAGTAAGCAGAATAACAAATGGGGTTTGTGCCTTGGCTTTTCCAAGTAATCTATCCAGTTTCTTCACTCGCTTGGTATATAATTCCCGAATCCCCTGAACATTTCGCGACTGCCAGAACGTAGGTTGATCCAAGACCCCACGACTTCCAATAACTGCTACCATTTTTCCCCGAATTATAAAAATTGTTAGTTCATCGTCGAGAAAAGTAATCCGATCACCAGCAGTTGTACGGAGGCTGTCCTTAATTGAATCATAGTCGTCGTTTCCAAAACAGGCAATCACAGGGCATTTGAGGTTTGCTTCAACCAGTTTCTCGACTAAAGGAGCCATCCCACGGAAACCTCCCCTATTGACTGAATCTCCAGCAATAAGAAACAGATCGAGTTTAGAGGGCAGCTCTCGGAGCGATTTAATGAAGAGTCCCTGGTATTGGGGCCAGTGAATGTCGCTCGTTGCAGCTATCCGCAGTCTTAACTCCACTCCAATTATCAGATAATGATGGTTCCAAGCAGAAAGTTCAGCAAACCAAGATATGCGCCGATTTTATCAAAGAAACTTGCTCGCGAAGCATTCTTTGATGGATATATCAGTATCAGAACAGCCGAAGCAGCGACACATGCGATACCAGGAATTAACAAGATGACATACAGTGGACCAGTCCAGTTCAGACCTAATAGGTTGGCAATCCAAGGGAGAAGGAAACCAATAATGCCAATAATATTACATATAGCCGCAAATATTGCTGCTGTCCGGACACTATATTTCCGGGCAATTGTCTGTACATCTCGAAGGGCATCTCCCTCTACATCTTCTATCCCCTTAATTAACTCGCGACCTTGGAGGACACTTGCAGCAGTGATGAAATACACAAAGACAACAAATGGGGTGCTAGACCAAACAATTAGCGACCCGTAAAAAAGTCCAAAAGCGAAACTTATGGCAACGGTGAAGTTACCCCAAATTCCCATGACCTTTCCTTTTGCTGCGTACGCAAGGCCAACAATGGCGAAAAGACCGACAATGGCTAGTGTCCAGATACCAATCGCAGAATACGGGATGGTTAAAACCGAGAAGAACAGCCCGAGAAGAACAAGAATGGCAGTCCATGCTTTTGCCTGTCTCACAGTTATCTGACCACTTGGTAAGGGGCGATCGGGACGGTTTACTTTGTCCACTTCCAGGTCAAAGATATCATTAATTACATTGCCTGCTGCTGCGATGAAAATGTAAGTTAGAGCAGTTAGGACCAGGACGATTAGGAGGTCTATAAGTGTCCAACGAACCAACATCAAATTAGAAATGATAAACGTGTTAGTGGTCAGTACTCCGATGATTGCAGTAAGACTCCCAAAGAGGGGATTGGCTGGGCGCATGATGGTGATGAATGCTCGTAGATTCATGGATGGCGGCTTCCTGTGTGACTTGTGCATTGGCACCTTCTTGTTTAAATAAGAAACGGCAGGCTGGGAAAAACCAAGGAATAGTTTCAGTGACCTCTCTGTTGCCTGTCTGTCCGTTCTAACAGATAATCACGAATACCTAAAAAAAGGGGCACATCTGCAAAGCATATGGGGAACCGACCTGTCGGACGAAAGCAATCACTACGACCCGGAATCACCAGAATCAAGTGGATTACTCCATCTCGGATATTTAGTCGAAAATCAACAAACACATCCCTTTGCTCTTACGTTCCAAGATTTAACCAATCTTGTTGTTATCGGCTCTCGCGCCGAAGACATCTATTACAATCTCCTAATTCAGCTGTGCGATGATAATCAAATTCCAGTTCTGGTCATTAAGGGGCAAGACTCGAGTGACTTTGAAGATCAAATCTGTGAAAGCCCCCTCTGGCATCTCGATGTATCAACAGATGCCATCACATTTAACACACTAGCCCTTGGGCAGGGCAATCACCCTTCTCGGCAAATCACGATCTTAATTCGCCTTTTCGAGGAGTTCGCCCCTCTTTCACCGAGTGCCAGAAACCTACTTCATGTCATCATTTGGAAAACATTACTCACCTCTACAAAACCTTCCCTTACTTTTCTGAAAGCTACGTTACCCTATTATAAACACCGCAAAGAAGTCTATTTGGAGGTTAAACGACTTCTAGACGCTCTTCCCCAAGAGTTATTGGATTCGAATTTTGATAATGTCTCCCTCTCGCGGATACATTACTTACCCACTATCATCTCAGGAGATGACAGACCCCTACCTACACTCAGAACAAATTTATTGCTACTGAAATTGCTGGCTCAACACAATGACAGAATGCCACCGCTTTTCATGGTTGACCCACCTCCTCTGAATCCCCAACTTCTCCGATGGCTCTGCCTACGATACGCTAACACAAAAAGCCCTCTAGTAATTTTTGACTCCAATGAGTCAATTTCCATTCCTAACTCTCAACACACTTTCAACTAAATTTTCACACATATCGATAGCGTAACTACTCCCTCTTTCAATAATCAATTATCAATGAATGATCAGTTGATGTTGG
>JBHLNC010000194.1:0-4528 GCA_048937435.1 Promethearchaeota archaeon
CATCGATGCCGTCATCGTCGGAGCCGATCGCATTGCTGCAAATGGTGATGTCGCCAATAAAATCGGAACATACGAAAAAGCAGTACTCGCCCACATCCATAATGGTCCCTTCTATGTTGCAGCACCAACCTTCGCTTTTGATATCGATTGCAAAAATGGAAAATCCATAGAAATCGAAAAACGACCAGCCAATGAGATACGAACCATTGTGGGTCAATTACCCTCAGGTGAGATCGGACCTGTACAAATTACCCCTGAACACACAGATGCCCTCAATCCCATATTCGACATAACGCCTGCTAAATACATAACAGGATTTATCACGGAACAGGGTGTTTTGACCGAAATTAATATTGAATCGATAGCGAAACTCGTCAATCAATCTAAATACTGGACTTGAGAGAAAGGCATTTAGGGTAAATCCAACGAAGGAGCACGAAATTGGAGGATTTCATCATGTCTGATCCTATGACACGATTAACAAAAGCGACCATGGATTTGAAAAAATTCACTAATCTCATGAATTATTGGACTATCCTAATCATAGTGATGCTGTTGCTTGTCGTCTTCGCTAATCTTCTGTTTCCCCTGCTTCTTGTTGAAACTATCTGGCTAACAATCGGAGGGTCCGTGTTTCTTGTATTGTTGATTCTTCTATGGGTAGCTGTGATAATTATCAAAGACACTCAATTACGAATACTCTTCAACCTCATCCGGGCATTCGTAGTATTACTTGCTCCATTAATTCTGCAAATAACCTTTGGACCCTATAGTCTCATGTTTAAGATTGTAGGATTGATTCTATTCTTATTTGGTTTAATCATCCTGTATCTCAATCTCAAACCCGTTCTTACAATGAACGCCATCACCAAAGAGCTAGTCAAAGGTTCGAAATCTTAACCATCTGATTTGGAAACTCCTAAATGGGAGGACATTTCACTATTCATTGAGCTTGCGGATGTCGACGATGACGAACATGCACCTAACCAGAGCCACTCATCATGGCGGATGACGGATCTGATCTGCACTGAGGAGCGTCCGCAGCTCGCTATTTTCTTCGGGGTCTCGAGCGTACAGCATGAAATGCGAATTGAGATAGACCACGAATCGACAAAAAATTAGCATTTGCTTGGTATACCGCTGAAAGTTCTTTGATAACATTCTCAGGGAGGCCATGCTCTTGAAGAGTATTTTCAAAAACTTTTGCGCTCTTTTTGACTTGGCTTTTCCCCCACCGCATCGCTCTCCAAGAACGAAACAGAATTCCAAATCCACCAGAGATTGCGGAGAAGATAATTCTAGCTGCCATTTTCGCGTCAATCCTTTGGTTCAAAGTCCTGTAGCAGTTACCAAGGTGATGAGGTGTTCCAATTGGCGAATACTGTTTTTCTTTTGAAATCCAATTGGAATCACCTAGAGCACACCTTGTTGGAGTCTAGTCTTTCTCCTTTTCTTTGAGTTTTCGACGAACAGCACGCTCAACTTCAACTTCCACATCTCCACTCTTGGCTCCCTTGCTAATCCCTTCACTAATGAGATCTTTAATGTCTAGGATGTTCATGTAATTGCGAGTCATTTCCAAAGCTAATTCATCAGGAATTCCCTGCTTCTTTAAGTTAGAGTAAAGGACTCCTACTGATTCAGCTATGCTTTTTGCCATATCAGGTGAATAAATGGATTTCACAAGAGAACCAATGAGCTGTGGAATAGTTTCTTGAACGGCTCCGAGAATTTCACGTAATTCCTCAGCTTCTGTCGATTTTGATTTCTGGTCTTTGTCGCTCATGTAATACCTCACCAAATTATACTGGTGTGGTCAGAGAACATATAGTATTTGCGAAAAAGTGACCAGAAAATCGGTCATTTACCGTTAAAACAAATCTTCAGCGAGCTTGTAGTATGTAGCTTTCTTATCGCTGTGTGATTCTTTGAGAATTCCAAGTTCTTGTAATCGCTGAATTCTCTCCCGAACAATCCGACGTGAAGCTGTCCCTCGCTCCCGTCGTACTGCAACAGTTAGTTGGCTCACATTCAATGGCTTCCCAGGTTCTAAGGCTTCCACAATGAGGCGTGCGATTTCATCTTTCCCGATTTCAGGGAATCGTTTCGCGAACCGTTGGCGTCCTGAAAATCGCCCCATCATATTAAAGAGTGAACCATAGAAATCCATGCCTTCACGGATTAACCGTGTGGATTGCTGAAATTCACCCATCTCTGGTTCAATTCGAGCAAGAACGCGTTCGATCCGAGCGAGTCGGGATGAAATATCTTCCAGTTTCTCTCGCAAATCGGATTCATCCTGACTCTCCTTTTGGGTCTGTTTTTCTTCTGGATGATCGGGATTCGCGTCCTTGGTCAATATCTCCAGCCAGCAACATCTTAGAAATCTATCCCTTTATACATAGTCCTTCGAATCAATTTATGTTGCTCAAACATTCACTTCCTCTTCTCCATCTAGGAGAATTTTACGATAAGCTTTATAGACCAGATAGATACCTAGCAATATGGCAATCACATACGAGTTTGTTTGGTGGGAACGACTCTACGAACTGTGTTTTCGACTCTACGAAAAGATAATGGATTCAGGATTCCGTCCTGACGTTGTAGTAGGTGTCGCGCGGGGAGGATGGATTCCAGCACGAATTCTATCAGATCTCTTTTTCACTCGCGAAACTGCCAACGTCAAAGTGGACCTATACCGAGGAATCTATGCCCGTGATGCCGAACCACGAATCAGCCAAAGCCTCCCAAAAGATATGCAATGGAAATCCCCCCTAATCGTGGATGACATTTCCGACACCGGTGATAGTCTAATCGCAGCCCTTGATCACCTTGATAAACGAGGCTACAAGAACCCGCGAACAGCCACCCTACATATGAAACCATGGACCAAGTTAATACCGGACTTCTACGTTGTTCGCACCGAAGCCTGGGTCGTTTATCCCTGGGAACTGAAAGAATTCACTTTCAACATTTCAAGCAAACTATCCAAGGAAGGCAAAACACAAGACGAAATCATAACACACCTCCTTGATGTCGGAGTACCCATCCATTATGCCCAACTTTTCACAGTTGAATGGCAAACGCGAAATGAAAAAGCAACTTCGAAAGCAATCGATCGAATGGACACTAAGGCGAAAACCAAGAATTCTAAATAGTCTGTCGATTTTCTTACCTCGATCTAGCCTACTGTTAACTTTCTTATTGGTTCGTACAACTCTAGCGTTTTTTAGTTAGGAAGGTTTACGCTTATCGGCTCTTCGAAGTTTGTAATTTCTTGTGCCTATTCCTAGTTCTTCTGCATATTCTATTTGCCGTAAATGACACTGAGTCGGGGTCTTTTCCCCAGTGTGAGGATCGGGCCAAGGTGTGGTAATTGCTAATTTATCTGCTCCTGGCTCAATATCACCACATGCCGAAAGAGTGATTGGTTGGGCTTCATTTAGCATGTCTATGCTTGCTGAATCGATAGCAACTGGATCCCGTGAAGCAAATATCCCCAAGTCGGGGGTAAGAGCCATTGGACCAAATGGTGCGCAATCACAGGTTTGACTGATATCAAAAGCTACATTGAAGTAGTAGAAACGCTCGCGCCCAACACCTTCAATTACTCCAAGTGCATTCTCAATCATCCGCTCTGTTGAGCCCATGGGATCACCACCCCAAGTCGCTGTAATGGCTTTTGAATCCGCCTGAGAACGACACACTGACACGCAATGGATGCAATGCATACACCAACTGAAATCAATCTCCACCTTAGGATCCACAGTGATACAACGCGTTGGACACACATCAACGCATTTACTGCATTCGGGACCCTTGCATTCCTCAGCGTTAACAATGGGATTCTGAGGGCCATGCATCATTGTTTTGCTGAATTTGCCGACGCATCCGATCCCCAGATTCTTCAGGGTTCCTCCCATTCCGGTTCCTCCATGACCCTTGAAATGTGTAAAGACGATGATCACATCAGCATCTCGGAGAGCCATTCCTACCTCAACCTTCTTGATATGTTTCCCTTTTATCGCCACATCGAATGTATCGGTCCCCCAGTATCCATCTAATAGCACAATAGGTGCACCCATGGTGCCGATGGTGTAGCCGTTTGCTGCTGCCATTCGGAAATATTCTGCCGCGGTTGTTCGACCACCGTACAATCCCGAACCGTATCCTAAGCCAGCTGATTCCGCTAGTATGGGCATTCCTCCTTCTTGTTTCACCAGATCTACAATTTTTCGAAGGAGTGCTGGTCGCAGGTACATGAGGTTCCCATATGCTCCGAAGTGTGTCTTGATGAAGACGCGGGCATCTTTTTTGATCGCTTTTTTCAGACCGGATTTCTTCCAGAGGAGTTCGAGTTTATCTAACATAGAATTTTTGGGTCCTACCTGTCGGTTGACAAACCAAACATCTGATTCAGACATATGAAACAACTGCCTCCTACATATTCGGTTGCCAAGTAATTTGAATCAAATCGTTGTTGCCCTCCCTATAAACTCCTTTGCCCCTTGCAACATGTAGATTGAGA
>JBHLNC010000195.1:0-4494 GCA_048937435.1 Promethearchaeota archaeon
TAGTTCCAGCACGAATGCCGGGTGCAAAGTTTACTTCGCCAACGACCGTCAATGAGCGAGAGAATCAGGAGGCAGTAGCCCGTACGATTATTGAAGACATGGTTGAAGGAGATACCTATATTCTTGGACCTGGCTCTACTGTGCGAGCAGTCGCTGAGCTATTGGGAATAGAGAAAACATTGTTGGGTGTAGATATCTATCAGAAGGGGACGGTCCATTTGGATGTGAATGAGCAACAGCTGCTAGAGCTCGTTCCGGATTTCTTGCATGCTTGGATCATTGTGTCACCTATAGGAAATCAGGGGATGTTATTCGGTCGTGGGAATCAACAAATCAGTCCAAATATCATCCGTCGTATTCCACCCGAACAGATATTGGTCGTAGCCACGCATAGTAAAATCGGAAGCTTGGCAGAACGAGGGCTGCATGTAGATACGGGGGATTCTGATATCAACAAACTGTTAAGTGGATATATTCGTGTGCTAGTTGATTATCGAACCTGGCGAATGGTCAAGATAACCAAAAACATATGACATCCAGGAACACTTTTTTCACCGAATTTATCTACTTCAGAATATAAACTTAAGAAAGGCGATTAATATGCCTAAAGGTAAAAAGAAAAAACAACCCAAAAGCAAAGAACCGGCTCCAGAAACAAAAATTAAAGAGCCGACTCCTGAAGAAAAGGCAGAATCAGAACCAGTAATGGTAGACATCGCGGCACTCCCAGTATGGCAACTCATACCGCTTTTCATTAATATCCTAGAACGTGTCGCTTGGCAAAAAATGGGACTAGTTGTGAATCCGCAAACCCAAGAAATCGAAAAGGACCTAGAACAAGCACGAGTGGCTATTGATTCTTACACATATCTTCTTGAGCATTTGGAAGACCATGTTGAACCTGATACGAAAACCGCACTTAAGGCAAGACTAACAGACTTAAAACTCAATTTTGCATCACAGGCTTAACTCCCGTCTCAGCCTCCTACTCAATAATTTTAATGGATAGTCCTAATGAACAACCCTTCATCCATTAAAGAGATACTTCTTAATAGGAAAGAATGGATACCTATTCTAACTGCGATATTGAGAGGATAACCTATGCCAGAAGAAGCCAAGGCTCATCGGATGCAGCTCCCAGGCGAAGTCGTTATTGGATCAGGTGTCGTTCATCAATTGGGTGAAGTTGTTCAACGGGTTGTCCCCTCAAGACGAGTGATGCTCATTACCAATAAAGAACTGATGAACATCGTTGGAAATGATGCGATTACTGCTCTGGAACAAGCTCAATATGATGTTGAGGTCGTTTATATCAAGAAAGCTACCGAGGAAGCAGTGGATAAATCCTGTGAACAATTCCGTAAGCATAGTGCAGGTGTTGTTGTTGCTATTGGTGGAGGTTCCGTCATTGACACAGCAAAATTGTGTTCAACCAAAGAGTGTCAACCATTTGTTAGTGTCCCAACCTCAGCTGCCCATGACGGCATTTCGAGTCCTAGGGCATCCATCAAAAAGGATGGAACTTCTGTATCTGTCGAGGGACAGTCACCCATTGCAATCGTGGCTGACACCCGAGTCGTTGCTCAGGCGCCTTTCCGATTCACTGCAGCTGGATGTGGAGACTTAATTTCTAAAATTACAGCAGTTCGAGACTGGAAACTGGCGCATACTCTTGGCTACGAATATTATGGAGAATATGCCGCTTCCATGTCGCTCATGGGATCTCAAATCATCATTGAAAATGCAGCCACAATAAAACCGGACAATGAACAAAGCGTTAGGATGGTCCTTGAAGCACTCATTGCTAGTGGCATCGCTATGGGAATTGCTGGGTCAAGTCGACCAGCAAGTGGATCTGAACACAAATTTAGCCATGCCCTTGATCGAATCGCACCTAACCCAGCTCTTCATGGTGAACAATGCGGTGTTGGAACGATTATGATGGGATATCTCCACGCCATTAACTGGGAAGAAATTCGGGATGCACTAGCAACTGTTGGTGCCCCCACAACGGCAAAGGAACTTGGAATGAAAGATGACCATATAATTGAAGCGCTAAAGATCGCTCACACTATCAATCCTATTCGTTATACTATTCTGGGTGAAAAAGGGCTCACGGAAAAGGCTGCGGAACGCCTTGCACGAATCACAGGCGTCATTAAATAATAATCAGCATCACGGCAGATTTTTGAACCCTCTTTGAGAGGAATATTGTAAGGCTAGAGATTTCTACTCTTGGATTGTGGGGTGAAAGACCTGATCCACCAACTCTACGTCATTAGTAAAAATGGACCACTTCTTTTCGAACGTACATACATCAAAGGGGCAACGACAACTGATCCCGATTTATCCTCCGGCCTCATAACTGCCCTCTATCATTTTACCAAAGACACTCACGCTGAATTGATTCAAAAATTCGAAATGGAAGACCTCAAACTCATCTTCGATGAGAGCGAAACCCTACTATTTGCTGCAACTGTTGATAACAAACTTCCTGATAAGGATGCCATTGATGTCATCGAACGAATCCGTGACTACTGGATTCTCCATTATGGCGAACAAAAGGGAACCAAAATTGAACGGACAAAATACGAACCTTTTGCTTTAGATGCAGAACGGATCATCGTTGAAAACTTGTGGTGGCTGGGTGAAGGGAAAAAGTTCAGTTTTCGGAATCAAGGACGCTATCTAAAAGAAACTATCACACGCCCAAGCCGATGTGTCGGAGCCCGTTACCTAGGTAAAAGTTTCTTACTTACACCGATTCTCATACTACTCGCAACCGTTTTCGTCTCATTCATCTTACAAGGTCAAGTCATGGGATTCGGAATGATGTTCTTTGAAACCCAGACACTCGAATACCTCATCACGATGACCTTCAACATCGTTGCCTTTTGGCTTATTCTAGCGATCATGACGACAGCCATCAATGGTCGTAGAGATACCCTTCGGGAAACAATTCTCTCCTCCGGCTATGTCATGATCTTCATGTTTGCCCTTTTCTTTGTGGCGTCCAAATTCTATGTCGATTTAGTCTATTCGTTGATTTTTCCAGGATTTTCATCTTTACCCTTTGATACTCGAATCAGCATCACCAATGACCCCAATCTGCAAGTGATTAACTACCTCCTCTGGACAGGTCCAGGAACGATTCTCCTCTTCACGTGGCTAATTCTGTTTGCATATGTCACCTACAACCTTCAACGACCCAAACCATTACAGCATGTCCTTGCTATTGCCATTGCTTTTGTGTTTGTCATCTTGATTCAAACTGCCTTCTATTATTTCATCTTTGGAGTACCAGTTCTAACACCAATACCATTAACTCCCGTACCCTAAGCCAGAAGAAAAAAGAAGGGAGTAGGGGACCAGTAGTCCCCGTATTTTGATTAAAGAGAGCAGAGTCCACTATTCTAGCGGTCTGCCCAATAATCGCTTGTTGCCTTACGAGTTGTCTTGGAGGGTCCAGATCCGCGACGACGAACATTCATGATACCAACAGCTACCAAGATGATAAGAATCGCGACGCCAATCGCAATAATTCCAGCATTTTGAAGTAGCCAATCAAGCCCGTCTCCAGGTGGTGGACCGGGTGGAATCATGTTTAGTGCACTGGTGTAGATGCCAAAGTAGGGATCGTTGTCAATCGAATAGCCGTCCCAGTTGGTAAAGCCAGAAAGCATGAAGAAGAAAGTGCTTTCCATTTCCCAATGGGTTACGCTCTTTCCAGTTTCAGAGTGAAACATCGCACTAAAGGCGCCCATCGGAACCGTAGCGGCAGAGCAGTTGTAGGTTTGACCGTCTTTGCCCCAGTCATAGAGCTGACCGCCCATTTGTACGGATGCGAATGTGCGTCCTTCGGAGCCAAAGAGGTACATGTCACCGATTTCGGTGTTTTCGTTGTTACTAGCGACGTGTTTGTTGTCGACGCTGAATTCGGAGAAGGTGTCAGTGCTAAGTGCACCAAAGTAGCTGATGGCGAGTCCACGACCTTCAAGAACGCGGTTGTCGAAGTGAAGGAGGGTCCAATCCCCGATGTATTGATCAACCTTGATATCTACGAGGTTATTGTGGGAATCAGGGTTCTCTGCTGTGTTCGCAAGTAAGACTTGGAAGTGAACATCAAACCCGATTTCATCGATAGAAGCTTGGGAAACCATGTAGTTGAAGTCTGTGGCATTGAGACCAACTAGACCAGCACCAGAACCATGGTAGTCCCAACAGCTTTTGAGTCCGGTTCCGAGTTCAGTGTGAGTTGGAAAGAGAGTTCCAGTGATATCATAGATTCGGACACCATAATCGACCTGTTCGCTAGTAGGGATTTGCCGTTGACCACTTGATTCAGTGGAGTTGAAAGGTAAGGTGAAACTGATGCTTCCGACATCTTCCATTAGGAAGTAGTGGGTGACTTCGTCAGTATCAATGAACCCTTCAGTGACGTAAAAGTCGGGAACTCCGTTGCCTCCAAGTGTTTGGTTATCCGTAAACAAGAGA
>JBHLNC010000196.1:0-4494 GCA_048937435.1 Promethearchaeota archaeon
CCAGATAGGTGATCTGTCATGAGCAATGAAGAAGGTTTTTGGCGCTCAATCATTGTGGACGTTGAGCCACGCCAGAAGGAATTTCGCATTGGTATTGATGAAGAAACCCGAGTTGAAGAAGTAATTCGCACACTTGTAACCCAAGCTCGGGATGAAGGCGTGAGTGTTGATGATTGGGCGAAAGCCAAGATTGGAGATCAGCGCCCAGAATTCGTTCTAATTCGAAAAGCCCCAGAACCCACCCGATTAAGCCCCGGTGCTAGCTTTGGGGAATTGGAACCCAAAATCACTGATGATGAGTTCTTCCTCTTAGATGTTGTACCGGAAGTAGGGTTCTCATCCTAGAGAGAATTCTAACTCTCTGCTAATCAGAGAATTGGGGGAAGCTTGCTATGTCGCGTCCAGTATTCTCAACGGAGTTGTTCAATGCTCGAGTCGAAACTCAGATTCACACGTTCTTTGATACAATGAGTAATCTGTATGGTCGAAGGGGTTGGCAACCGGATCCACCAATTCGAAAAGACACCACATGGTCTAATGCAGATTTCTCAGTAGCCATTATCAACCGATATCGTGATGGGGCATACAAAGGAGTACGGTTTATTATGCGAAACCTTCCTGGTTATGTGCGGGAGCCCGACTCGTTAACGAACCCAAGGGCCATCCGGTATGAGCACCGATTTGTGTTTGATCTTCCTCGGGAGTATCCCCAAAATATTGGTACGATTCGACCTGCAGCGGAATTACCGCTCTTTCACCCCCGGCTTTCAGCAAGTGGAACGGGACATGCTTGCTACTCAGTTCGCGGGGAATTAGATCGCATTTTAGAGGACCTGCCTTTCTTTGTGTTGTTGAAACCAGATCGTGTGGAACCGCCATCTCAATACCAATCGGATCGTGGTCTGAATGCCGCAGCTATGGCTTGGTATGAACGAGATACAGAGAATATTGTTAAGACTCTGGACCGCCTGTAGGAAGACCGTCATCAGACTAGCGTCATTACAACTCCATTGAAAGGACGTGTCCGGATTCTAGATTCCGAACCTGAATCCCCTGAAACAGGTCGACGCACCCCTCGAATTTTGGATGTGAAAGAACAGCGGTCTGGGACAGTACGGATTCTAAATGATTCATCTTCAAATGACGATTCTTAGGTGACTTTGCGCAATGTCGGACCTTCCACCTGATAAGGAAGAAGAGAAGAAAGAAACGGAGAAGGATGAGGAACCGATATCAAATCGTATTGTTGTTTTGAATGAACGGGATATACCCTTCGAAGAAGAACGTCCGCCGAATTTTTCACAACACTTTGCAGTTAAAGTACACCGTGTTCGTAAAGACACTCGTTCGGAGGAGAATAAGGAGTGAGTGTGCATGGCGCATCGCATATGAAGTGCGTAGCCTGTGCAAACCAAGTTTCATTGGATGAAGCACGGCGTGAATGGTGGATTTGTACAACTTGTGGTAGCTACATGTGCCCCAACTGTCGATCATTGTTTCTTGAAACTGGGCAGGGAACCTGTCCTGGGACTATTGTTCGGGGGGTCGAATCGCACCCACCCCATTTCACTCGATTCCTAGGTCCACGAGGTGAACCAGAAGTTGTGTCACCTGAACCTCGTTCAACAGTGGTAATCCTAGGCGATGTGCGACGTGATCAGCCCCGTTCACCAGGTGGTCGAGTGATTATCCTTGATGATGATGAAGCCCAAGATGAAGCTAACGAAGAAACCTAAGGTCAGGAACAATGAAAACTTCCTCTACAATTCTTACTCACCGAGTCACCTATACAACCAAGATTCGGAACACCTCGGATAACCCGCTTTTCAGGATTCGTGTCTTTGTAGCTTTTCCGCCGCCACTCCCTCCTCGCCAGGAACTCATTAATCTGATACCAACTCCTGCTTCGGGTCGTCAGGCCACGGATTTGAAGGGAAATCATTGGTTGGATTTGACCTGTAATCAATTGGCGGAAAAGGAAACATTCACCTGTGGTTACACTGCGTTGGTCCGGAACCGTTCCATCTATTACAGACTGCCCCAGTCAACTAGAAATTCCTCAGTACCCTCCAACCTCATTGGATACACCAAACCAGAAAATTTCATTGAATCTCACCATCACCTAATCAAAGACCTAGCGCGCGACCTTTCCAACAAAAACCCCAATCCAATTCCATTCGTGAAAGCTGCAATGCGTGCTGTGACAAAAACCATTCGATATTCACCTCAGAAGTATGAACGGGGGGCTGCTTTTGCAATTGAAAATCACGTCGGGGATTGCACCGAATTTGCTGCACTATTTACTGCTCTTTGTCGGGCGAAAGGGATTCCTGCAAGATTAGAAGCAGGATTTGCTCACAGTGGAAAAAAATGGGAGCGGCATGCATGGAGTGTAGTGTGGATTCAGGACAATTGGATTCCCGTTGATCCGACGTGGTATGGCAACAGAGGTTGGTTGGGAGTGACAAACCGTCACATTCCCCTCATTATTGGAAACTGGATGGACATTCGTATCCACCAAGAATTCAAAGTGTCTTGGTCACACAAACCAAAAACAACTCCACCACAACTGGGTTCAAAATGGAAAGTCAAGAAAGTTGTGAGTATCATGAATTCAAGCTAGTTATACATGTTTTCGTTTTTCCCGACAAAAAATCTCACTACATCGGGGATTCGCCATAATTTGACCAGACATGGCCTGATGTTGATTTAAATCATATTGTATAAACCGCCCCAAAGCAGGTTCCAAACCTTTTTGCCACGCCCCTGTTTCTCGCCACTGTTTCAATCCCACAAGAACGCGAACCGCCTCCCAAGCCATTATGGCACCCACCACAGAGGTCACAAAACTAATCATCGGAAATCGTGGAACGGTATCTACAAAGAAGGGATCACATCGTGTCCGCACCTCATTGGCGACAACATGGTCGACGAAGACTTTACTCCACGAGCACACAAGACATGCTGTATGAGGAGGAGCAAGCACCTCGACTGAGACGAAATCCTTACCCATCGCCCCATTGATGATTGGAAGCGGAGGGTCAAAGCTGAGATTCTTTGCATTCAGGAGGTAGCGAGCATAATGATTGTCCACACCGACTAAGACTAACTGGGCATCCCAGACAGAATCAGGTGCTTGTTGTATAGCCACAGCGTGTGGTTCCACAACAGTATTTGTCGCTAATTCTGGTAACCTTTCAGCCACGGCCTCTACTTTGAATTTCGCGTCATGATCTCCGGGTCGGAAGAAAACACAACGATTGAGATTCGAAGCCGCTACTTTATCCGGATCAACCAGTATGATCTTACCCACACCTAGTAGCCCAAGATTCTTACACACTTCATTACCTACAGCACCCGCCCCAACCATGAGTACGGTGGATTGTTGGATGATTTCTAGATTATTGGCTCCCAGCCAGCGCCGGGTTCGATCGTGTTGATCGCGTTCGAAGAAGCTTAGTTCAATCGGTGTGGGCGTGTCCTTAGTCATTAAGTTCTGTCGCTCCCGGTTTTGGTTCATCAGCGATTGAGGGTGCTTCGCCTATGGGTACGGAGGGGTAGTAAGTACACCAGTCGACTTGTTCGAGTTGGAGACCAGGTTCATCGAGTCGGGGACGTAGCATATAGACTTTGAATATACGACTTAACGGGTCGATGAGAAAGAAGATGTTACCCTCTGCACAAAAAGGCGTGTTGAAGAAAGTGCGTAAATCTGTGGAGGAGAACTGAGGGTCGCCACCGAATGGGTGTGAATGCCAAAGACCCACAACGCGAGGAGCATGGGGGTTAATGCCATATCGATCATGTAATGCTAAACGGTATTCAAGAATACCTTCAGGTGTAAACCGGGCATACGCCATACTCGCTTCAACGCGACCAGTTGCCCAATCTGTCACCCGGATATAGTTTTCACCTTTCCATGAACGGCGGAAACCGAGAATCACTCCTAGTGCTTCACGGGGTGGTTGTTGAATTGCCTCTTTATGACAAAAGTTGAATATTTCCTGGCAAGTCCGTTTAAAGACATAGACTGCATAAACTGGCTCAGATTGCATTGAGTCATTGCTGGCTTGTGGAGTATCAGGATTTGACATATGCTGTCCACACCATTTCTCATAATTTTGAATAGTTAAATGCTGGTGATACATTCATATATTTTCAATCAGTCCATGCTTACATTACCTAGCTGGGTCGACCAGGGATAGCGCTGCATGATATTGTCAAAAAGACGGTGCAGCTTTCCGGTTTCCGATGTATCAGCATATACGAGAAACACGACTCGTCCTCCACGACTTCGTTTCATCTTTTGATAAATTGTCTTCGTCGTGTTCACCGTATCACAGATAATTAGTAAGTCAGTATCAGGTAAATCTAAATCTCGTTCCCCAACAGGTGAAAGAATAACAACAGCGGGGGATTTTGCTCGTTTGAACTCAGCCAGCACAGCTTGTTTATCAGCAGTTCGCCCGGTGAGTTGGAAGGTCTGAACACCCA